>JBBRJN010000001.1:0-25662 GCA_038219365.1 Kiritimatiellia bacterium
GACAGGTCAGTAGCTAATCCAACAGCCTGTTGCCTTCTCACCGATTTTTCGGGCAAACCGCAAAACAGCGCCCGCACGCCACGCACCGGAGCCGGTCGGCCTCGTGCCCTGACCTCCGCTGAAGCCGTGTCAGCCCCAGCAGACGCAATGCGATCACCAGTCCGATAAAGGCCCCCGCACCCGTGCACCCTGTGCGGAAACGGCCAACCGTCCCAGCCGCCCGCGTTTCAGCCCACTCACGGCTTTGGCCCGTGCGCTTGAACGCTTCGATTTCGGGATAAAGATCCTCATCGGCACCTGTAGCCGAGTCCAGCCGGTTGACCAGCGCCACGTCCGGGTGCGCCTTCGCGACAAACGCGCCAGCCAGCCAACCGGCTCCCGCACAGCCCGCGATCAGTACCGGCGCGAGCGCCAGGATCATGATAAAGCGTTTGAACTGCCTGGCACGCGCCGAGTCGCTCAGTGCCGCGCGAGGCACCGTGATCGCGTCCACCGGACACGTGCCCGCGCAGAGGCGGCAATCGATGCACGTCTCTTTCGTCACCTCGACCCGCTTCCACGACAGCCGCGAGCATCCCTCTAGCAACACGCCGTAGGGACAAAAATAGCGGCAGTAGGGCCGCGCGACCACCAGGCCGACCAGCAGGACCGCCATCCCCGTCAGCAGCATCGGCAGAGGCGCGCTCCGCCGGAAGAATCCAACGAACGGATCGGCGCGGCAAATCAGATAACCCGCGCCGTTCACCGCATACACGAGGCCGACCGAGAGCACCACGAGCGGCACCAGTCGCAGCACCGCATCCAGCGCCCGCGGCAGGCGCTGCGGCCTAACGATGAACAGGTCCTGCATCGCGCCCAAAGGACACACAGCCGCGCAAAAGACCCGGCCAAAGAGCAGCGCCGTCAACAGCGGCAACGCGAACAGCGCCGCGACAAACCACGGCAGCCCGCCGCCGCTCCACGCCGCCACGGCCACATTCTGCACCGACCCGACTGGACAAATACACCCGTGCTTGACAAAGCCGAACCACGCCAAGCACACCAGTGAAAATGCCAGTATCCAACGCCGCGACCGAACCTTGCGCACCAGCCAGACCGAGATCCCAAGAGCCACGGCCAAGATCAGCACATCCGCCCATGCCGGCACCAGCGCTGTAAACGCCGGATGCGTCGCCTGCGGCACCGTGTGCCCGGAGTCGAACTGCGGCCGCGGAAAGCGCGAGTTCGCCAAGGCAAAAAAGGGGAGCAGCCACGCAAACACGCCGAGCAGTCGCTTTTTGATTCGAATCTGAAAAAACACCTTGGTTCCTCTTTGTTCGTAGTGGCGCCGTCAGGCGCTTCTTTCCAATGCCGCTCGAAATGCGCGAAACAGGCTTTGTTGATGTTCGTAGTGGCGCCGTCAGGCGCTTCTTTCCGATGCCCCTTATGCCCTTGCGGACAGGCTGCAACCCAGGCGCTTCCTCGCGTCTAAACCAGCATCTCCTTCAGCAGGTATGGCTGCGAGGCGGGAACCTGCGTGAAGGCCTGCGCCGGACACGCCTCGGCGATGCGGCAGGTGTTGCAGTTCACGCAGCGGTCATGCCGTACCTGAAGATAGAGCGAACCGTTGCCGAAGTTGGTGCAGCCCTTCACGCACAGACCGCAAGCCGTGCAGAGCGGTTCGTCAACGTGGTACTCGAAGTACGGATCCTCGACAAACTGGCGCCGGATCGCGCCCGTGGGGCAAGTCTGGTTCTCCGCCGCCTCATCCAGCCTCGCCGCATCCGGCTTAAAATACCCGAAGCATAGTTTACAATACCCGCACATCACATAGCCATGCACGCACTTCACCGCCGAGGGCTGTAGCACGCACGCGGTCTCGCACTTGCCGCACTGGATGCACTTGCGCGGGTCAAGTTGCCAGACCTTGCGGTCGCCCGCCGGACGGCTCGCCGCCTTGGCCGCGAACGTCGCGACCACCGCGCCCGCACCGGCCCGCAGCAGCCACGCCAGCGCGTTTCTCCGCGTCACTTGTCCGTCTTCCTTGCTCATCGCACGTTCCTAACCCGGCAAAGCCGGAACCCAAACGCTCAAAAGGCCGCCAGCAGTTCATCCGGCTCCAGAGCCTTAATGATCGAATTGCGAAAATCCCGCGTGTTCCGGGTCACGATCGCATCTACTCCAGCTAGGTGTCCGGCCTGTTCTAAAACCGCATCCTCGAAATCCGTGATCCGGCTTCGGAGCGCTTCTTCAAGAACAAGCCGGTTGACTGGGGCAATCCCGAATAAGGCTAAAAGCCGGCGTATCGTCTCGGCACTCTCTGGGCGCGAGAGCGTCTGAGTCAACAGATAGCCCAGTGTGGTCACAGTTGTCGCGCAAAGCAATCCTTCGACCTGCCCCCGCTCAACTAGCCCGAAAACCCTCACGGCTTGACCCACAAACGGTTTCCTGCCCAGCAGGACATCGAGAACAATATTCGTATCGAAGAGAACCCTCACAGGTACTTCTCCTGAAGGTGCTTTTTGTAGGCTTCCTCAGAAGCCTTGCCACGCCCCATCACTCCAACGAGCGAAGCGGTGACTGGGGGAATGTCTTGAGGAACATGCCGAGTTCCAGTCACTGAACCGAAAAACTCGCTCACCATCTGTGACACGGATTTCCCCCGACGCAACGCCTCCATCTTGGCACTCTCAACCAACGAGCCCTCCATCCGCAATGTGAGTTTTGTTTGCATGACGTATATGATACAAGTTTCTATACGTATTTGTCAATGAGCCGGAATCCCACCCTCCGTCCGTCGCGATGGGATGTCAGTAATAGCTAGAGCCTGTCCGAAAAGGGTTTTGAAATGAAAATGCTGAAAACAAAGGACTTTATGAGGCAGGTAGAACTGCATCTGCGGCAATGCCCTGCGGACGTTTCGGGGAAACGTCCCTACCAGTGGCGCACTAGCGTCCGTGTTCCCGGCGTGTGTGGCCGCGTCCGGTAGGGACGGCTCCCCGAGCCGTCCGCCGGTCCCAGTCTCCTCAAATGCGGTGCTGCAATGACCTGCGGACGTTTCGGGGAAACGGTTGCTACCAGTGGCGCACGAGCGTCCCTCTTCCCGGCGTGTGTGGCCACGTCCGCTACTTCCCACCTAGGAGCTATTCCCGATTACTTATTAGCTTCCCCGGCGTGTGTGGCCGCGTCCGGTAGGGACGGATCCCCGAGCCGTCCGCCGGTCCCAGTCTCGTCAAATGCGGTGCTGCAATGACCTGCGGACGTTTCGGGGAAACGGTTGCTACCAGTGGCGCACTAGCGTCCGTGTTCCCGGCGTGTGTGGCCGCGTCCGGTAGGGACGGATCCCCGAGCCGTCCGCCGGTCCTAGTCTCGTCAAATGCGTAGCAGCAAGGCCCTGTTGTTGGTTGTTGGGCGTTGGATGTTGGGTGTTGAAACTGCGAGCGCGCCGGGGATGCCCAGTACCCTTTTTTCAGCGTCACAAAACCTTTTCGAACAGGCTCTAGCTAGGCCCTACGTCACCGCTCCAATAGTCTGATGCGCCACCAAGCCGACTCCACGGGGAAGAACTGGCTCAGAAAAACTCGGCTGAAGTCATAGTGTGTGATTACCTTCTCAATGGCGACGCGGTGTGACATGACGAACTGGCGATCAGGGCACAGCGTAACCACCCACGCGGCGAAGCAGGGCTCGCGCAGGTAATCTTTCTCGATATTCATTCGGGGCGAGGCGCGGTGCTGCACGCGCAGGCCCGCGTTGGCGACATCCACGGCATCCTGCTCACTGAACTGCGGCTTCCAGGCTTCATTCATGACGCGCCAGTCGATGTTGAACACCTCAGCGCCGTTCACGTCGAACTTTTCGATCAAAGGCAGGCTCTTTACCGATAGTTCCGCGCTACGGCGCAGCCCCTCGGCATACGCGGCCTTCAACGTGGCGTCCGCCTCCATCTCCCACAAAGCGCGAAGGCAGACCACGCCCTCTGATCCTGTCCATGAATGACGCTCTCCCTGTCCCGGGTCGAAGATCATACCGGTGCGGCAGAAGTCGATGCGCGGACGCTGCAACTGACCGACTTTTTCGTTTGCGGCGGCGAGATAGTGCTGCTGCCACTTCGCCTCGCCGGTGAAATGATGCATCGCCTTCATTACGAACAACAGCCTCGGCACGCCTTCCCACGTTGGCTTGCTAAGATCGCCTCGGTACTTCGAGGGCGGTCCGTCTGCGGGAATCTTCCAACCATTTTGATCGAGAATCGTCACCTGCTCGACGAACCTGGCGATGAGATCCTGCTTTTCTGCTTCGTCTTTTGGTACTCCATCGGTCACATAGCGCCAGATGCCATACAACCACGGTGTGGTTTGGTCGTTCGATCCCATGGGGTAGGTCGCCTTGCCGTCCGTGGCGATGCCCCGCGCGATGAACCCCGGCGTCTTACCGATGGATGAGACCTTGAGCAAACCGTCGATCAAGCGCCGTGCCTTCGCGCGATCCTCGTCCTTGCGCGTAATCGTCCAGCGACTGCACGCGGAGTCGAGATACAGGCCGTTGAACATCGGCCCGTCCTCGTTCGGCACACCCCAACTCAATGCACTGGGTTTCATCTCACGGCAGTCCTCCCGTGTGGGCCGAATGATCTCACCTTTCAACCCGACGTAATCGAGGATCAGATTGTGCTCGTCCACAAACCGCCGCCACAGCTCGTCATGCGCCTTTTCGGCAGCGATTGCGGGATCGGAAGCGTGCAGAGAGGTGGCGCATGTGACGGCGAGTATGACGAACATAAAGACTTGATGGTTCATGTGGATTATCGGGGGTAAAGTTTCGGTTTTGTCGTCCTTAGTTTGGCACTTCTAACAGTCAATCCTCCGTCTCTTCACAGCCCGCCCAGCAGGTCGCGAATCTGACGTTCGCGCGCCTCGATCGATTCGCACAGGCGGAACTGCACCCGTGCGCGGTTGAGGTTTTGCTCGGGGTGGCGGATTTTGAAGTAGACGCTGCCCGCAAGATAGTCCTGGAAGAAGCGCAGGCCGAGCTCAAAGGTGATCAGCCGGATCGCGTCATACAGGTATTTGCGGTCGGCTTCTGTCAGGAAGCCACGCGAGTGGGCGATGTAGCCTTTGCAGAAGGCCGCGCAGAGGTCGAGATCGAAGATCACCTTGCTGAGGTTCTGTTCATCCTCGCCCGCGTGGTTGCAGATTGAACGCAGAGCGTCGCCGAAATCGTAGTGGATCAGCCCCGGGCTCACGGTGTCGAGGTCGATCATCGCGGTGCCCTTGCCGGTGAAGTCGTCGATCATGATGTTGTTGACCTTGGGGTCGCCGTGCATCATGCGTAAGGTGAGTTCGCCGGAATCCAGCGCCTGCTGGAACGTGGCGGCAAAGCCGCGGCGCTCCTCGATGAACATCGCCATGCGCCGGGCCTCCATCGAGGCGTTCAGGCGCTCGTCGGCGAGCGGCAGGGCCTGGCGCGTCGCGTCATACTTGGCCAGATAGGCAGGCGTGATGTGGAAGCCCGGCAACGGGTCGATCATCGTTTTGGGATCGAGGTCCGAGACCAGCCAGTGGAAGTGGCCCAGGACCGCGCCGCACTCGGACGCGTGCTCCGCGCCCTGAGCCTCCTCGAACGCCGTGGCCGACGCAACCTTGGTGATGACGCGCCAGAGGTCGCCCGCCTCGTCCACAAAGAAGTCCTTGCCGTCGCGCGTCTGCATGATGCACGGCATCTGCCACACGCGGTCAGCCGTGTCGCTCTCGGCCTCCAGCTTGGGGTGGACATGCGCCGTGAGCTGGCGCAGATTGTGCATGATCGCCTCGGGCTTGGGGAAGACGTTGCGGTTCACGCGCTGTAGGATCACCTGCTCTTCGGCGAACGTGTTGCGGAAGATCGCCAGGAACGTGTCATTCACATTACCGTTGCCCGTGGGGTTGATGGTGACCAACCGCCCAGACACGTTGAACGCCTTCATCAGCAAGGACAACTCCATAAGAAAAACCTCCCGTACCTTATCCCGTCTTACTCGTAACTCACTGCCCAATCCAGCGAAAAGACGCGGTCGGTTTCGTTGCGCCGCTGCTGGGGATTGAACCGCACCGACATGAAGCGCCCGTTTTCAAGCGTCAGCATCAATGGACGCCCGTAGAACTTGTGTTCAGCGTCCACTTTCTCTTCTGCCACCGGATCGTCCTTATCCAGAAAGCGGTCGTTGTAGATGAAGTCGCGGTTGCCGGTGTTGTAGGGCGGGTCGATCAGGATGCACTTGACCCGTCCGGCGTGGTTCGCCGCGGAAAGCAGGAAGAGTAATGCCCGATGCGCCTTTTTCCGCGAAGATGATCTGCCCCCGTTCAATAAAACCGCCTGCGTTCGCCGTATCATGTAAACGTCGCGCCACCAACGCGCAATACCTTCTATTCACGGTGAAATGTTACTAGAACCAGAGGCCCCCGACAAGCAGGGATTGGGGTCGGGTGCGATTCAACTTAGTCGAATCCGCAGCCGAGACTTGAGGCACACGAGCAATTCCATTGCCGGAAACAACCGGTATTTGATATTGTTGAACTGTTTCTAAAATGCATTTGGGGAGGTATTCAATGAAGTCCGTCAAACGTCGCTCCTTTCTTAAAACCACCGCATCGGTTGCCGCGGTTTCCGCATTGCCTTCGGTCACACTCCATGCCCAAGAGGCAGTGCCGGTCTCCACGGTCGTCGTGGTACACGGCAACGACATCCCCAAGATGCTCGCGGCCGGCATCGCCAAACTGGGAGGCTGGGGGGCCTTTGTCAAGCCCGGCATGAAGGTGGTGATCAAGCCCAACGTGGCCTGGAATTCGACCCCTGCGCAAGGCGGCAACACGCACCCCGATCTCGTCAAAGCCTGCGTGCTCGCGGCTGAGGCCACTGGGGCCGCCTCCATTACGATCCCGGAAAACACCTGCCACCCCGAGAAGGCGACCTTCAAGGCCAGCGGCGTCGAAGAGGCTCTCAAAGGTACCAAAGCCCGCCTCTACCGTCCTACGAAAGAGGATTACCAGAAGGTCGATATCCCCAAGGGCAAGATTGTTAAGAACGCCGATGTCCCCAAGGATATTCTGGCGTGCGACTGCCTCATCAACATGCCAGTCGCCAAGAATCACAGCGCCGCCGAGCTCTCCCTCTCGATGAAAAACTGGATGGGGTCGGTCTCCAATGAGACGCGCCGCAGTTGGCATCGCGACGGCCTGCACCAGTGCATCGCCGACTTCAGCACCTTCATCAAGCCCCGGCTGATCATCATCGACGCCACCCGCATCATGCTGACAAAAGGCCCACAAGGCCCCGGCGACATGGCTTATCCGAATGAGATCATCCTCAGCACCGACCCTGTGGCCGCGGACGCCTACGCCGCCACGCTTTTCAAGAAAGAGCCGTTCGAAATCGGCTACATCAAGATCGCCCATGAGATGGGCCTCGGGTGCGGCGACCTGAAAAAAGTCAAAATCGAACGTGTGGAAGTGTAGCGAAAAAGGACATGTTCACTCGACGTAACCTCATCCGCCTAGTGCTCCTGATCGTTTTCGCCCTGCTCGCCCTCGGCCTTGTGCCGACCTCGTGGCAGCCCTGGAGCGTGCTGCTGCCTGGCCTGAGCCCGCTGCTCAGCCTCGGCGGATCGCTCGCCACGCGAGCAGTCGGCCTGTTGACACTGTTTGCCCTGCCGCTGCTCCTCCTTCCGCTCTTCAAGGGTCGATTCTTCTGCTGGCGGCTCTGCCCCATGGGCTTCGTGGCGGAGACCGTCAGCCGTCTCAACACGCGTAACGCGGGGCTCGTCCGTAAAATTCCCTTTATCGGCAAAGGGCTTGCCCTAGTTATCCTCGCCAGTGCGGCCGCCGGCTACCCAGTTCTGATCTGGACCGACCCGCTCTGCCTCTTCAACGGCTTCTTCGCGGCGTGGCGCGAGCCGCTCACTTGGGCTTCTGGCGTCACGGCCATCGGCTTCATCCTCATCCTGCTGATGAGCCTTGTGGTTCCCCATATTTGGTGCCACCGGCTCTGTCCGCTCGGCGGCCTCGAAGAGTTGCTGACCCAACTCGCGAGCCGCGTGCGCTCTGCTCGTTCTCAATCTGGCGTGGAAACGCCTCACGGCGTCGCTACGAACTTAAGCAGCAAGGTCGGTCGCCGCGTGTTTCTCGGGTTCGCGGTCGGCGGCGCGGCGGGTCTCGCCTATGGCAAACTCAAGACCGCCGCCGCCAAGGCCTCCTCTTACATCCGCCCGCCCGGCGCTGCGGACAAGGCCTTCAACGCGCTTTGTGCGCGGTGCGGCAACTGCATGAAGGCCTGCCCTTACGACCTGATCGTGCCGGATCTCGGGCGCAGCGGCCTCGACGGACTCTTTACGCCGGTGCTCAAATTCCGCAGCCAGAACCCCGCTCAGGAGCAGTTCTGTTTTCAGGACTGTACCGCCTGCACGCAGGTCTGCCCCACCGGGGCGCTCCGTTTCCTGAAACCGGCAGAGAAGCAGCAGACCGCCATCGGCCTCGCCCGTATCGACAAGAAGGCCTGCATTGCCTGGGAGAAAGGCGGGTTCTGCGTGGTTTGCCAAGAGTTCTGCCCTTACCAAGCCATCATCGAGGTCGAGCATCGCGGCGTCAAATGTCCCATCGTCGATGAGGATAAATGCCGGGGCTGCGGCGCCTGCGAGAGCCAGTGTCCGGGCCTGCCCGTCATCGCCATTGTGGTCGGGGGCCGCAACCCCCAGCTTCAGCTCAGCGAGCCCTCTCCGGCCTTCACAGAAAATTCATAAAACAAGAAATCCAGCGTCCAACGCTGAAGTTGCTCCAACGCGCGAACGCCGAACCGTGAGCGCTCAACGCTATTAAGGCTCCGCCCATGCCGCTTCCTGCCCGCTATTACGCTGATCTTCACATCCACTCGCACTACTCACGCGCGACCAGCCCCGCCTGCACGCCCGAGGGGCTCTTCCACTGGGCACAGCTCAAGGGCGTCGGCGTCTGCGGTACCGGCGACTGCACGCACCCCGGCTGGTTCTCCGAGCTCAAGGAGAAGCTGACGGAGGACGCGCCCGGCCTCTACGCGCTTAAGCCCGGCCTGCGCGAAGCAGCGGGCAAGGAGGTTCCCGCCGCCTGCCGTGCGCCCGTCCGTTTCGTGGTCACCGGCGAAATCAGCAGCATCTACAAGCGCGGAGGCAAGGTGCGCAAGGTCCACAGCATCATCCTGCTGCCTTCGCTCGAAGCCGCAGGCAAGCTGAACACACGCCTGTCGCAGATCGGCAACATCATCTCCGACGGCCGCCCGATCCTCGGCCTCGACCCGCGCAACCTGCTGGAGCTGCTGCTGGAAGCCGACCCGCGCGCCGCGCTGATCCCCGCACACATCTGGACCCCGTGGTTCTCCATGCTGGGCGCGAAATCCGGCTTCGATTCGCTTGAAGAGTGTTTCGGCGATCTCTCCGGGCACATCTTCGCGGTGGAGACGGGACTCTCCTCCGACGCGCCGATGAACCGCCGCATTCGCTGCCTCGACTCAGTGGCACTGGTCGCCAACTCCGACCTTCACTCGCCCTCCAACCTCGGACGCAACGCGAACCTCTTTTTAGGCGAGCCCTCGTACGATGCCATGATGAACGGGTTGCGCGCGCAAGACCCGGCGGTCTGCGGCGGCACAATCGGCCTCTTTCCCGAAGAGGGCAAATACCACCTTGACGGTCACCGCGCCTGCCGTGTGCGGCTCTCACCCGAAGAGAGCATGGCGCGCAACAACCTCTGCCCCGCCTGCGGCAAGGTCGTCACCATCGGCGTGCTTCACCGCGTGGTGGAGTTGGAAACGGCTCAGGGTGCAGGGTTCAGGAGTCTGGAAACGGGGGATGGTGGACAGCGGACGGAGGCCCGGGTTCAGCCTTCAGCCTTCAGCCTTCAGCCTTCAGCCCTTCCCCGCCTTCCCTACCATTACATTGTCCCGTTGCCGGAACTGCTCGCGCAACAGGTCGGCACGGCACCGTCCTCGAAAAAGGTGGCGGCCGCCTATGCCAGTCTGCTCGCCGAAGCGGGTCCTGAGTTGCCTCTCTTGCTGGAAACCGATTCCCAGGCACTCGCCAAACTTGGTATCATCGGCGAGGCCATTCATAAGGTGCGTGAAGGGCATGTGGTCCGCGAAGGCGGCTACGACGGAGAGTACGGCTCTATCCGCGTGGTGTAAGTTCCCTTCAAAAGGAGAATAACGAATGGAACCGTTTATATGGTCCGAAAAGATCAGTGTGGGCAGCCCGGCCATGGACGCCCAACACATGAAGCTGATCGAATTGCTGAATACGCTGGCATTTGACACCGATCCCGGGGTCGTTTTCGACACCGTTATGCGCATGTTCGACTACGCCGCCGTCCACTTCAAAGAGGAGGAGGCGCTCTTGGCCCGCATCGGCTACCGGGAACTCGAAAGGCAGAAAAGCGAACATCAGGCCTTTCTGTCGAAAACCACCGAACTCGCTGGCCAAAGCCTCGGCGATCCCGCCACCAGCGTCAAAATCGCCACCTACTTGACCACTTGGCTGCTCCACCACATCATGGAGGAGGACATGAAGTATAAGCCCTTCATCACGGAGCCCGCTTTATCGCCGCAGAGTTAACATCGCGCAGCGGACATCCATCACCGGACCGGCCCCGCGACCTTACGTGAGACTGAAGTCGGAGGAGTTTGGAATGCGGTGACAAACCCGGCATCGTGGGTGCGGCACTGTCAACGGGTTACTACGGGTGCAACAGGCGGGCCCCCAGTTCCTCCGGCGACAGTACGCTCTCCGCGTAGCGCAGGGTATGGGAGAGCGTATCGCCATCGGATAGCGGATTGCCGAAGAGATCGGTCCACCGGATCGCGGGATCTTGGATGAACGGCAGCCGGGCCTCGCGCCCGCCGCAGAGAACCGCGCAGGTTCCGTTCCGTCCCGCGAAGAGATAGGCGAAACGGTTCTCACCCAGCGCGACTTTCCGCACGAATTGTTTTCCCTCCAGCGAATGCGTGAGGTGGGAATAGGCAGCCAGACCCGGGTGCGGATAACCGTCCGCGCCCAGCAGCACCACAAAGCTCGGAGCCTTGGCGAGCGAGGTGTAGCCGTGCGCCGTGTAAAGGAACACCTTGGCGACCTTTTGTGCCAAGAGGCTGACCGTATAGCGGCAGTTTTTCTCCGCCAAGCCAGCCACGTCCTCTTCCGGCTGCCAGGTGATGCATCGCTTATAAAGCCCCGTCATCCTGCATCCGACCCCCGACGACCCCGTGCTGCCACCTTGCCCCTCGCTCATGTAGATCGGCTTGCCTCCGGCGTTCGGAACGTTTGTAAAAAGTTCGCCGACCGCGTCGCGATAGGCCTGTTCCACGCTGTCGTCGTTGAGACAGGTGGCGTTTTTGGTGTACAGGTGGAAGTCGATCATGTCGCAAGACGTCATGCCCCCGGCGGCATAGACGCCTGCCGTCCACTGTTTGCCGACCCCACCGGACGTGGTGTTAAAGCCGGCGACTTTGATGGACGGGTCGACCGCTTTCACGGTCTGGTACGCGCCGCGGCAGAGTTCCGCGAAATCGCGCTTCGCGTCATCCTTTCCGAAGAACCGCGCGTCCTGACCCGATTCCCACCAGTTGCCCCAAGGTTCGTTCCAGACGAAGTATTCATCGATCACGCCCTTGTAGCGCTCGACGAACGTTTTCACGTAGGTGTTGAAATCCGCGTTGTTTTTTGGGCGGAAAAATTTCTCGAAGTAACCCATGTGCTTGCAACCCAGATCGCCGTAGTGCGAGGCCCACGCGGGCGTGGTCCCCAACTGCGCGAAAATCTTGATTTTGTTTTTGCGGTAGCGCAAAAGATCATCGTCCATGAACGCCCATTGGCCCTTTTCCGGCTCCAGATTCCACCAGCCGCAATACTCCGTGCCGGCATCGTGCAGGCGCGCCCAGTTGATGCCGCAGGCTTTCATCATGCGGATGGTCGGGTCCGAGGCGATAAAGTGACAGCCGAAGGCGGAGTCCGGCGCGTCTTGGTTCCAGAAGATCGGCCGTGCCAGCCGCGTCATCACGATCTCGTTGTACGGCGAGACGCGCTTGCCGTCCCGTTCCACCCACGCCTCGAGTCGGAACTGTCCGAGGGGCCTGGCAGGAAAGACGTCGAACCGCAGTACGCCCTCAAACCGTTTTGCGCTGGCGGGAACGGGTCGGTCGGCCAGAGGCAAGCATGTGCCGTAAAGATCCGTCACGCAGCTTTTCAGCACCGCGCCGCCCGCGTCGCCCGTCACGCAAAAGCGCACGTCGGCTTGTTCATCCACAAACTGAATACGTGTCTCGGCGATTTCAGAACGGCCCGGCGCAAGCGCCACCTCGCACATGCGGTCTGAAAAGGCGGCATCCGCCGCTCCTGCGAACGCACGCAGGGCATCCAGCCGGAAGGTCCCGTTCCCGTTGAAGCGCAGGCAGAAGCAGAGGGCATCGCCAGGCAGCACACAGGCCAGCGTTGCCGTCTGCCAGTCTTTCGTCGGAGCAAGCGCTTGGCCGGAAAGGGAACGGCCTTCGCACAGCACGTCCACGCGGCAGGTGCTATCGCACTGGTACGCGAAAGCGACGGTATGGGGTTTGTCCGGCTGATGGGTTTGAAAGGGCTCGGAATACAGCGTGAATCCTTTTTCGGCTTTCATCACCAGCGAGGGGATTCCCCCTTCGCCGGGATGTCCGGCGTCCGCCTCGCAGGTGGCCGTCCGGCTGTCGCGGTCGATGTTCCAGCCGCAGGGGAGACCCAGCGGAAAGCGGCTGTTGCGAAAGAAATTTTTCACCGAGGCGTCCGGGCGCGGCACCGTTGCCGCGATTTCCTCTTGGCCGAGACGCGCCAACTCCACGGAGGCGATGTCCGTGTCGCCGGTGCCCGTGTAAAAATAGATCGCCACTTTTGAATCGCAGCGTTCCCGCGTCTGGAGGAGAAAGCGCCGCTCCTTCCATTCGCCTGACGCGGGAAAGTCCGCGTCACCGAAGCCGCGATAGGGCGCACCCGTTTGGCGCAAGCCGAACTGAAGGAGGGAGGCCTGCGGCCGCGCCGTCACAATCAGCTCGAACACGCCGGGCAGCGCGATGGCACCCCCGTCGATACAGAACTGCGTGGCCGATTCGATCTTATCCGCGTGGATCCGCAGAAACGCTCGCCCGTTCTCGGTGAGGCGCTCCGCCCGTGCCACGGAGGCGTTCCATGCGGCGAAATTCTCGTGCACCTTCGGCGGCAGCGATCCTTGAAAACTTCCCACCTTCTCGAACGGGCATGGCTTTCCCTCCTGCCCGAAATCCACGCGGAACACGGTTTCCCTTGCACCGGCAAGCAGCGGCCAGCCCGCGCAGAAAAAAACGAGGAATAGCGCACAGGCGGCTTGTCCTGGAATCAAACTTTTTGAGTGAATCGACATGGTCCTATCCTTCCGGTTTTCAGGGTCTTGTGCAAAGCCTAGTCGCCCGAGGGCGGCTCACTTGTACGCCTTGTGGTTCTGCGAGAACCACTTTCGGATCACCTGTTGGCGTGATGGCGGGGTTGCCGCCAGTTGCTGCTCGGCCTCGACATCGCTGTGCTCCAAGCTCCAGCCCGACCACTCGCGGAAAGCGTGATAGGACCAGTCCCAGCCGTACTCCTCGAAGAGGGCCGTGACGTCCGACAGATAATGGTCGGCACCTTTCCCCCAGCGGATCGCGCTGAACTCGCCGATGTAGATCGGGACATTGTAGGCCAGTTGGAAGTCGCGCACGGGTTGCAACTGCCGACGCAGCGCGTCTTGGTCATACGCGGCACCGGCGATGACCCCGGGATAGGCCCAGCGCTCCTTGCCACCGTGCACGCCCTGATGCGTGAACGCATGCGGGCGGTACATGTGGGCCTGGTACACGATGCCCGGTACAGACATTGGCTTGACGAAGCTAAAACCGTCGGGATCGTCCCATTGGTCCACCTCAACGAGGATGGCGGTGTCCGGGTCGATCACCCGGATCGCACGCGCCGTGCGCTCCTGAAGCGACCAGTAGTTGTCGCACCCCTCCGGCGACGGGCTGCTCTGACACGGCTCGTTGATCAGGTCGTAGCCCCAGACCGCCGGACGTCCCTTGTAGCGTGCGGCGATGTGCTGCCAGACCTCGACGAAGAAATCGGCGTACTCCGGCTCATAGAACATCCGCATGCTTTTGTCTTCAAGCCGTCCCCCTGGCGGCGTGTGAAGGTCGATGCAAACCAAGATACCGCGCTGCTCGCAGTCGGCCAGAATCTTGTCCAGCGTGTCCAGGCTCGTGTTGATCCACCGCATGAACTCGGTCTTGTCGCGGTTGACGTCGCCAACCTTGTCCCAATTCCGAGTCATTTGGTAGCGCACCAGGTTCGCCCCCCAGTCGTCTAGCGTCTTCAGCGCGTCGGGAGTGTACTCCTGTCTGATCATGGCACCGCGCAGGCGGTCGACCTTGTCGTGCCCGGCCGACACCTTCGGAGGATTCTGCATCGGTGCGGGATGCTTTACGCGCTGCTGCGGATCCAGATAGACTTTCAGGTTGTCGACCCAGATCGTGCCCGCGCTGTCCTGCAAGCCAAGGGTCAGGATCGACGCGCCGATGTCTTCCGGGACGTCGATGACGGTCGACCGCGCCGTCCAGTCGCTGGTGCCGGTCGGGCATCCGACATTGCTCCAGTGCTGACCTGACGTCGGCGTGGTAAAGCTCAGCATGCACTTCACGCCGTTCCAGCGGTCCGTGGGCACGGTGACGCCCGCTTGCCGGATGTCGGCTTGCCAGATGATGCGTTTTCCTGCGTAGGGTTTCAGGTCGAACGGCGCGTTCACCGCGGCTGATCCCGCCTGCTTGCCCGGAGCGGGCGCGGGGTTCTTGATCTCTAATACGAACCCGCGGCCCGCAGCCTCAACCCACTTGGCGCGCGCATTGAGCTGAAAATTCGTACGTGACGTGTCCGCGTCGAACGTGTTCGAATAGACCGGCTCTCGGACCTCCCCGGCCAGCGATCCGAACGCTGCGCCGCCAACAAAGCAGAGTGTGCCCCAAAACAAACTGAAACGACGAATGTACCTCATGAATAAAACCCCCTTTACGTGAACCGCCTTCCCCCCAAGGCTTCGCTTTGACAAGCGTTACTCGATCGTCACGGCGATCGCCTTCGTCACCTCCGGGTTGGCGCAGATGCGCGGCGGCTTGCCGCTGGCCGTCTTGAGCCCGCGGACGGTGAGCGTTTTTGTGAGTGCGTAGGGGTAAGGCCGTTCCTTCTTCGGCCCGCCGAGCGGATCGGTGAAAAAGGTCAGTCCGTCGTAGTCCGACGGGTGCTTGGAGTCATCCACGAACAGGCCGTCAATTCGGATCTCGCGCGGCATCGAGCAGGGGAAGCCGAAGTCGTGTGTCCCGTCATTGCTCATGTTGAACAGGGTCGGCCGCGCGGGTGCGCCTGCGTTGGGAATCCAGCGGCAGTCGCGGATCAGGACATCGCCGTCCCACGGCGAGCCGTAGTCCGAGCGGAACGTGATCAGACTGCCGCCGTGCAAGGTCGACTCTTCGACGACGAGCCTGCCGCGCCCGACGGCGTTGAGCCCGGCGTAGCCGAGCGTGCAGCGACGGATGATGTAGGAGCCGGAGACGCCCTGATGTACGTCCATCCGCGAGAGCACGCAATCTTCAAGCAGGATGTTCTTCATGAAGTTGCTGCCGATCACGCCCCAGCGATTGCGGTCGTCGATCTTCTCCATGCGGCAGCCAAGCATGTGGAAGTTCACCACAAGGGAGGCGGCGTACCCGTAGGAGCCCATTGACACCGGCTTGCCCGCTGTTCCGATGGTCTGGTAGGTTTTGCGCGGGTCAATCGAACAGTTGCGCAGTGTAATGTTGGCGCACTGCTGAATGTCGAGGAAGCCGCCGTACGGGTGTCCTACGTCGGTCTCGCCGGTGACGTGCTGGGTCAGTCCGTCAACCGTGGTGTTCGAACGGGTGATGCGGATGTTGCGGCTCCAGTAGTTGTAGCCCTTCTCCTGCCGCATGCGGTTGCCCACATGGGTGAAGACGCCGCCGTGCAGGAGCAGAGGCAGCGGGTCGATGGGCCGGGCCTCGGTTCGAGTGACGGTGTCATAGTCCCAGTCGACGCCCCCCTCCAGCGAGCCGTCGCGGTGCACGATGAAGACCTCTTTTTGCGGTGTGCCGTCGTTCTGGTTGAGGCCGCGCCGGATAAAGATCTTGTGGCGTGCGTTCTCAACGAGGACCAGGCAATCATTGGTCAGCTGAATGTCGAGCCGCGTCTGGCCGCGCACCAACCGCTCGATTTTGATCGGCACCGGCTTCAGCAGGGAGACGACCTGGAAAAGCGGCATCCTGTGATTCTCGACGCCCTGGCTGTCGTCGATCAGAAACCGCGAGGTGCTCCAGTCGGTGTCGGTGGCGATGACGGCTGTGAGTGCCCGGCGGCCGAGCTGATAGGTTGCCTTGGGATTCGTCCGCACCCGCAGCCCGATCTTGTTTGCGTATTCGTGAGCCTTGCAGATCGCCGGCAAGTCGTCGGCCACGCCGTCGCCCACGGCTCCGAACGCTTCGTAGGTGACGACACCATCGCCCACCGCCGCACGATTTCCCGCAGATTCGTTGTCCGCCGTCGCAACCGTGTATCCAGCGAAGAACACACCCAACATTCCCCATGTCCTAATTATTTTCATAATGGTTAAAAGGGTGCAAGAACCGGCCCGGAATGTCAATCACGTAACCAAGGAGGAATTAGGTGTTAGTCCCTCAAACAAAGTGTTTTTTAGTGCTGCTCTTGGCCGGTAAGGCACTATAATACGTCGATGAATGTGAAAGGAGCAACCATGAAGGTCACACAAGCCATTGAGGCGCGGCGGGCGGTCAAACACTACGACCCGAACCACGGGATGACGGATGCGGAGGTTGAGGGATTGATGCGTCTGGCGCTGCTGGCGCCGACCGCGTTCAATATTCAGAACTGGCGCTTCGTGCTGGTTCGTGATCCCGAACTGCGGAAACAAATTCGCGCCGTGGCGTGGGATCAGGCACAGGTGACCGAGGCCTCGCTGCTGATTGTCCTGTGCGCGGATCTGAAGGTGTGGGAGAAGAATCCCGCCCGCTACTGGGTTAACGCGCCGCAACCGGTGCGTGACTACATGGTCCCCGCGATCGATCAATACTACCGCGGCCGCGAGCAGGTGCAGCGGGACGAGGGCATGCGTTCCTGCGGCATTGCGGCGCAGACGCTCATGCTGGCCGCGCAGGAGATGGGGTACGACTCCTGCCCGATGGACGGTTTCGATTACGATGCGGTCGGCAAGCTGATCAATCTGCCGCCGAACCACGCGGTGGCGATGTTCGTGGCAATCGGCAAAGCCACGCAGCCGGTGTGGCCGCCCCCCGGGCAGTTACCGATCAGCGAAGTCGTGATCGAAAACCGGTTCTGAAGCGCAGGCTGTATGCGTAAGTGAAGGGACTTCATGGCTTGATTCTTGCGAAACAATTCTGGTGTCGCCTGTGGCCGGTTCTCTTCGGCGCGGCTGTGCTTGCGCGATGGGCGTTCGCTGAAATCTGTACCTTCGACGGCTCCGCGCCCGACTGGGCCCGCACGGTCGTCACGGAACCCGGGGTTCCGACAAACCGCGTGTTGCGTATCGCCGCGACCCAGCCTCACCACACGCGTGTGAACGTGCCGGGCTCTGTGCCCAACGCCTTCGTCGCGGAGGCCCGCGTCCGCCTGCAGGCGTCTACAGGTGCGCCGCCGCTCGCCTACGTGTACGGCCTCACGTCCGAAGGGTTTCTCGCCCTTACGCTCGGCTCAGGCCGCGCGCGGCTTTTCGTTTGGCGTGGTCATGGCAAGCCATCGGTCGCTCTTGGCGAGGCAGCGGCACCCACGGAAGCCGGTCGGTGGGTGCGGGTCAAGGTCGCCTTTGAAAACGGCGTCGCGGCCGCGAAGGTGTGGGCCGATGGCGAGCGCGAACCCCGCTGGACAATCACAGGGCAGGTGCCGGATTTGACGGTGAGCGGTTTTGCAGTGGGTGTCTGGCTGTCCCCGCGCGAGCCGTCAACCGCGACGATGCTTTTCGATGACCTCGCGCTGCGGTCGGTCGCAGCGACGGACCGTGTCTCTGCCTCCGATGCACCTGCCGCGCCCCTGACGCTGCCCTCGACAGTATCCGAAAGCGTCTTCGAGTCGGGTCCGCACATCGGCCTCGTCGCGGGCGACCTCGCCGTCGCCTTTGACCGCCGCACCGGTTCCCTCTGCCACCTGATGCACCGGCCGACCGGGCGTACGTTCGCGGATGCGGCACAGCGTCGGGCGCTGTTTCAGCTGCGCCTGACCCGCTGGCAGGCGGGCGCGTTCGAGGCGTTCACGTCCGACGATTTCGCCCGCGTCGAGTGGGCGACCCTCGACAGTCGCACACTGCGAGCGACTTTCCTCGACGGCCCCGAGCCCGGCCTCGTTGTGCGGGCGACTGTGTCTGCCGGTGCGGACGGGCTCGTGCATTTTCGCCTTGCTGTGGACAACCCGTCCGCCTGGGCGGTCGCGCGGATTCAGTACCCCTGTTTTGCCTCGCCTGCCGCGCTTGGCGGCGACGCGACAGACGACCGGTTGCTCTTTCCGCAAAGCCATACCGATGGCATCGTCATCCAGGCGCCTGGCAACCTCGACCACACCGTCAGCGGCTCCTATCCGGGCACCGCCGCTGTGCAGATGGAGGCGTTCTACGACGACGCCGCCGGTTTGCTGGTCGCCACACACGACGCGGAAGGGCACTGCAAGACCTTCGAGGCGCAACTGGCGAAGGGGCGTTTTGTCGAGCTCAAGGTCAGCCATTTGCGACCCGAGACGCCGGGCTCCGCAGAGATCCCTTACGACACCGTTCTCGGCACGTTCACCGGCGACTGGCGTGCGGCTGCGGATCTCTACAAGCGCTGGGCGCGGAAGCAGCCCTGGTGCGTGCGCAAACTGGCGCAGCGCGATGACGTGCCGGCGTTCCTCAAAGAAGGCGCCGCTGGCGTGATCCTCGGCCTCGGCGGCCCGGAGGGATACAACGGTTCGCTCGGCCCGGCGCTCGAACGGCTGCCCGCCCTTGCAGCCGACTACCGACAGCGTGCGAAGGTGCCGCACCTGCTCGTGGTGCCCTACGGCTGGGAGAACCGCGGCACGTGGGCGGGAATCCAGTACTTCCCGGCGCGGCCTTCCGACGAGGCGTGGCGCACGGCCAACGCGGCGCTTCGGGCGCAGGGCGACCGCATCGCCTTGCTGACCTCCGGCTATTGGTGGGTCGTGCGGCGCGCTCGGACCTCCAACGGCCCCGCGTTCGACGACAACGCTGACTTTGAACGCCGCCAAGCGATGACCGTCCACCGTGCGGATGGTACGCCGTGGCTGCTGGACGCCTACGACAAGGCGGGCACCTTCGGCGACTGGCGAGGGGTCTCCGCCGAACTCTGTCACGGCAGCGCCGAAGCGCGTGCAGCCATGCTCGATATTTTTCTCAAGGCCGCCGCGCTCGGCACACCGCTGATCAGCTTCGACCAAGAGATCGGGGGCGGTCAGATGGAGCCGTGCTATGCGACCGGGCATGGGCACCCGCCGGGCTATGGCGCGTGGATGTGGACGGGCTTCCGCGACCTGTGCGAGGACATCCGTGCGAAAGGACGTGCGAAGCAGCCGGAGATCGGCCTCTTGACCGAGAACTGTGGCGAGATGATCATTCCGGTGATGGCCACCTATTGGAGCCGCCAGTTCGGCGTGATCGATTCCGGTTCATCCGGCGAAGGCGCGGTCGGCCTTTTCTCCTACCTCTACCACGACTACGTGACAGCGCTCGGCGCGGCCGTCGTGCAAGGACAGGGACCTCAGGGTGCCCTTGGCTCGGCTGGGCTCCGCTGCCAGGCGCTCGCGCACAACCTTTCTCGCGGACTGATTCCGTGTCCCTTCGGCAATGACGTGCCGCTGGAGACCGCTGATGCCCGGAAGGGTCAGATCGCCCGTGCCTTCTTCGCCTTTTGCGAGCCGTTCGGCTCTTTCCCCGAATATCTGATTCTGGGCGAGACCCTGCACCCGCCAAAAATCCTCTGCGGCACGCGCGAGGAGTGGTTCGACCTGCCGCCCTCCGCAAAGGGAAAGGCAGCGGTGAAAGCCGAACGGCGAGCCACGCGGCCGCTGCCGTGCGTGGTCGCCGGGCGCTTTGCCGCGCCGGACGGCACGATTGGAACAATCCTGGTCAACGCCACGCCGGACACGCAACGCGTGACCGTCGAGCCGGTCGAGCGTGGCCATCCGGCGCGCCTCTGCCGCGCCGACAAATCAATTGAAGCGACTTTTCCCATCCTGCCTGAAAAGCTCGAAATCACGCTGGAGCCTTTTGGCTCGCGCCTGCTGATCGCTCACTCGCTTGCCCTGTGAGCTTTTTGGTTGACACGTTGCGCCCCTGCGGCATAATAAATCCTGATTGTGGGCGTCGGCATGTCGCCTGACTAACCCAGAGGACGTTTATGGAGGATGAAAAAATGAAACGACGTGTATTTCTGAAATCGGCGATGGTCACGGGGGCGGGCTTGCTGATCTTTCCGAACGGGTTGCGCGGGCAGGCAGCGCCGAGCAACAAGCTGAACATCGCGCTGATCGGCACTTGGGGGCGCGGTCTGGCGCACTTCGATTCGATCGCGGATGAGAACGTCGTGGCGCTCTGCGACGTTTGGGACCGGAACCTCGTGGATGCGGCCAAGCGTTTCCCGAATGCGAAAATTTGCAGCGACTGGCGGAAGTGCCTTGAGCAGAAAGACATTGATGCCGTCGTGATATGCACGACCGACTTCACCCACGCGTTCGTCGCCAACTGGGCGCTGAACCGAGGCAAGCATGTCTATCTGGAGAAGCCGCTGGGAATTTCCGTCGAGGAGGCGCGCGTGGTGCGCGCCAACTGGCTGCCGAAGAAGAGTAAGCTCGCGACGCAGGTCGGCATGCAGCGGCACGCGCACGACAATTTCAGCCGCATCGCCGAGATGATCCGCGACGGCGCGATCGGCGAGCTGAAGAGCGCCTACGCCTGGGGCAACCGCAAAATTCCCAAGCCGGGTTATCTGCCCGCCGGTGGGACTCCGCCAGACGGCCTGCACTATGATCTGTGGCTGGGGCCGGTGAAGGCCGACCACCCGTATAACCCGGAGTATTTCTCGGGCAAGGCAGGTGCGAACTGCCTTCAGTGGAACATGTATTGGGACTTCGGCACCGGACAGATTGGCGACATGGGAAGCCATACGATGGATCTCCTGTGGAATGCGGTGGACTGCGGCCTGCCGACCTCCGCCGAGGTGAAGGGCGAGCCGTTCAACCCCGATGTGACGCCGGTCAATGCCGAGATGCGCTTCGAGCATCCGGCCAACAACTGGCGCGGACCGATCAGCGTTTCGTGGTACCAGGGCGGCGCGATGCCGAACCCGCCCAGTTCCTACGTGGACATCACCAAGATCGGGCACGGCGCGATGTTCAAGGGCAGCGAAGGCATTCTGGTCGCCGACTTCACGTCGCGCGTGCTGATCCCGCTCGGCAAGGACGGAAGCTTGTCCTACTACCATCCGCGCAAAAAGGAAGAGCAGCTTCCCTCGGTCGGGCATTTTCAGAAACAATGGATCAACGCCTGCAAGGACCCGTCGCTGAAGACCGCGTGCGACTTCGAGTATAGCGCGAACATGATCGAGCAGATGTGCCTCGGGCTCGTGGCGTATCGCGTCGGCAAGAAGCTCGATTATGACGGCAAGGACGGGCGCGTGACGAATAGCGCGGAGGCGAACGCGCTGCTCAAACGCGAGTACCGCGCCGGCTGGACGCTGAACGGCTAACGTGCGGTGTTGGTTCAACACGAAGAAAAAAAGAGGTGCGCGAAGAAAAGGTGTCACGCGGAGGAGCGAAGACGCAAAGGGGAGAACGTTGCTGCTGCAAGGCCCTGCGGACGTTTCGGGGAAACGTCCCTACCGGACGCGTCCCTGCGGCGTCTTGGATACGTGCATTTCAATGATGGCGTCCGCGTTTACGACGTGTGTGGCCGCGTCCGGTAGGGACGGCTCCCCGAGCCGTCCGCCGGACCCGTACGCTCTTTCGAATATTTTGAGTTGGGGCTTTGCCCGCGTTAGTCGATGCGCGTAGCCTGTCCTTTTAAGACTCGATAGAGCTCCGTGTGTTTGCCGTGGATCGCGAGCGGCACGTCCATCGCGCCGCACCGAGTGATCACGTTTGTCTGGGCCGTGTCGGCCTGCCACGGGTGTGTCGCGAGGACGAGCCACTCGGACTCGCTGACGCGTAACGTGCGGATCAAAGGGGCCTTGGCTTTCCACGCCGCGTGAATCGGCTCTTCGTTGGAGGGCGTGGCGCGGGCGATTTCCTCCGACAGGCTGGCCACGCGCGCGAGGCTGCGCATGAAAACGGGCAGGTTGCGGTAATATGGGCATAGGCCTTTCGGCTCCCAGCCCCACAGGACGGTTGCGCGGGCACCGCAGAAGTAGGGCAGCACGGCCATGGCCTCTGCCAGATAATCGGCGACCTCTTGGCCCTTCAGCTTAGCGTTGCTGTCGTGGTAGCGCAGCCAGAGGTAGGCGTAGACCGGCTTTTCTCCGTAGGCCCGCATGCGCTGGACGTTCTCTTCGATGTTGGCACCCATGTAGTACACGGAGCCGGGGTCGTTATAGAAGCAGTAGAGGCTCGCCACGCAGAAGTCCACAGCGGGTACGATGTGTTGCCACAGCTCGGCGTCGGTCTTGTGCGTGCCGTCGATCTGCTGGGAATCCTTGCCGGCCACGCCCCAGTAGTCGCGACGGAAGGGCTGGGGACCATAGATGCCGACCGGCGTGTCCGGATACTTTTCCTTTGCCCACTGGCAGGGCAAGGCGAACCACGACGCCCACTCGCGGTAATAGGCTTCACGGAACGCGCGGGGCGAGGTGGCCTGCGAGGCGGCGCGCAGAACGGGGTTGGTCCACAGCGCGTCGGTGTCTTCCTCAAAATGGAATTCGACATCGTGCACGAAGATGGCTTTCTGCGTTGTCGCGTCGATGTTGCGGCGCACGATCCGCTCGAAGAAGGGCGGTTTGTCCCACGGGTTTGCGCCGGGGGGCACGATCTTTTCCTTCTGGCGGCCCGGATAGTCCGAATAGGTGTTCAGCAGGGCAACGCTTTCCAGACCGTGGTCCGCCGCAGCCCGCTCATTCGTTTCGCGGTCGCGGCCGACGACGTTCCAGAAGACCTTCAGCCCTCCCTTCATGTGGACGGAAGGGAGGCCGCCCCACGTCGGTATGGCGTTCGTGTCAACGGCGTCAGCGGCCGGACAAGGTGAACACAGAAACAACACAAAGGCCGCGGCAGCTAAGAACCACTTTTTCATGCGCTAGATTGTAGGCCGAGAACGCCGCGAAATCAAGCCCGCTGGGCCAACGCCAAAATTTCAAAAAACACCTTCGCTGAGGCAGCTCATTTGTGGTTTAATAACCCAACGATAGGGGGTATCCGCACGTGTACGCAGGAACCTGTTTTGCAATGCTTTCGCTCGTCGTGGCGACCGCTTTTTGCGCTGAAACCGCCGCTGACTTCGTTGCCACGCACCCGCCGCGCTTTTGGGAAGGACGCGAGTTTCCAGGGGCCAAAGGCTCGGTCACGGTGGACGCTGAGCACGTTGTCCACACGAGCTTCGATTTCACGGGCGGCGGGAATTATGTGGAGACCGCCTTCGACCTCGAGCCGGCCCAAGCCGTCAAGTCGGTCACGTTCCACGCGCAGAAGCCCGCCGGCAACACCCTGACGGTCCGCGTGCGCGACGCCAACGGCCAGTGCTTTCAAAAGACCGTGAATCATGCCGTCGCAGGCTGGACCACGTTCCGCTTCGACATGGACAATTGGACCGGCAGTTGGGGCGGTCCCGACGACGGTGTCTTGCAGCAACCCGTTAAAGGCTTCGCGATCCTTCTTGAGAACGCGCGCCAGCCCGCTCCCGTCGGCGAACTGCTGCTCAAAGGCCTCACCATCGAAACCTACACCGAGGAGGCGTGCGCCCGCCTGACGAACCGCAGCACGCCACGCCTCTGCACGCGGTACACGGTGACTGATTTTGAGAGCGGTGACGTCAACGCCTTCGAGCACAACCGCTTCTCCAGCTATCCCGCTGGCGCGTTGAACAAAGGCCTGCTCCGCGCCGACTTCTCCAAAACCGATCACGTCTCGGTCAGTCATTCGCTGGCCATCCTCGGCACGCCGGAGGAGTTCCTGCTCACCGTCGAAGCGGGTGCCGAGGCCGCTGGCGCTGAACTCGAGATCGGCATCGGCTCGCACTTCATGTGCTTCACGCGCACCGTGGGCACACTCCGTGCGCCGCTCAAGCCGGGACAAAAAATATGTCAGACGTTCGCGATCCCCGCGCCGCCCGCCGAAGGCTGGCAGTGGCACGGCGGCGCGAACGACGGCAACCCGAACTATCCGCTGCGGCTCTCCTTTTTGAACCTCCGCAAAGGCGCCGCGCAGTCAAAGGCTCTTAACCTCCGGCTCGTCTCCCTCGAGGCCAATACGCGTATTGCTCACGCCAAGAGCCTCGCCCTGCGCACGCGCCTGCTGACCGCCGACGCGCGTCCGACAGCTTTGACCGGAGAGCTGCGTAACCTCGACGAAATTTCTCATGCGGGGTCGCTTTCGGTTGAACTTAAGAGCTGGGACGGCGTGACACTCGGCACGCTGACCACCAACCTCGCCGCGCTTCTGCCGGGCGAGACGCAGACCTTCACGCTTCCGCTGCCGACGCTGCCAGCAGACCGAACCTTCGTCGAAAGCGTCGCGACCTTCGCCTCGGACCGCAGCGGGCTTTCCGCTGCCTGGGCGTCTACGTGGACCGCCCCTTTGGGCGACGCGGGGTCGGCCGAGCTGCGTCCTGACCTGCCGTGGGGCATGGGCGTCTATCTCTACCGCAACAGCGCAAACGAGGAGGGCTACAGGGACATGGACCGCGTGGCCGCCTTGGCTCAGGCCGCTGGCGTCAAGTGGTCGCGCGAGGAGTTTCAGTGGGGGCGCATGGAGCCCAAGCGCGGAGTCTACGAGTTCGCGTTTTACGACCGGCTCGTCGACACCGCCAACCGCCACGGCATCAGCGTCTACGCCATCGTCGCCTACTGGACGCCCTGGACCAAGCCCTACGAAGAGGACGGCTTCAAAGATTACTGCACCTTCCTGCGCGAACTGGTGAAGCGCTACAAAGGCCGCATCAAGCACTGGGAAATCTACAACGAGCCCAACATCTTCTTTTGGAGCGGGCCGCACGAGCGCTACCCGACGCTGCTGAAAATGGCCTATGAGGCGGTGAAGGCGGAGGACCCTGACGCCCAGGTGCTGGGCTGCAGCACGGCCGGCATCGACACCCGCTTCATCCAGCTTTGCCTCGACGCCCAAGCGCCTTTCGATACGCTCACCATCCATCCGTACCGCGGGGCGTTGCACGAACAGACCTTCATGAACGAGCTGGAGTCCACGCGCAAGCAGGTCGGCGGCAAGCAGGTGTGGATCACGGAGATGGGCTGGCCCACGATCCCGGGCAACGCCACGGAGCGCCAGCAGGCCGCGCTGCTCGCACGCAGCTATCTCTCTGCCATCGGCTCGGGCGCAAGCCACAACATCTGCTGGTATGACTTCCGCAACGATGGCTGGAACCC
>JBBRJN010000002.1:0-22052 GCA_038219365.1 Kiritimatiellia bacterium
CTCCCTTCGGGATATCAATGTAACGGAGGCTGGTCGTGTAATAGCTGTAGGCGTCTTTACCCTCGTCGTCCTTGCCCTTGGTCATCACATGGTAGCTGAACGACAGCTCGTCAGTCCACTTGGCATCCGTCTCGTACTTGACCTCGAATAGCGCCCACTCACGCGGTTTTTTGCTGACCTTGGGCATGGTGTTCTGGACATTGTAATTGAATTCCGGCGTACGCACCATCGCCGTCTTGTTCGGCGGGGGCATGCGTTTAATCTCAGCTTTACCGCCCTTGTCCTTATCGCCACGTAAAGAGCTAGGCTGCCCCACAGGGGTCAACCGCTGCTGCCCCGGACGAGCCATCTGCGCAAAAACAGAACTGGCCATAAAAAGAATGGTCATTGCCACGCCCACCGTGACTCGCTCTTGCATGCTTCGACTACTTTTCATTTCACATCCTCCATGCATGCGTCAAGGGGATACATGCCTTGACACCTTTTACCATTAGCGAAGACAATTTAATCCTGAGCGCCTAAGATTGCAATACTGAAACGAAAAAAGTTCACAGCCTGCCTGGAAACCCGCAAAAACACCGCATTCCAACCCTTTTTGTTCCCCTATCTTCAGAAAACCTTTGCACGTTCGCGCATCTGCATGTCATACTGTAATACAAACGTGAGAGCAAATGACCCTGCTTCCGATCACCTCCGTAACAAGTGAGCCGCAGCCATGATCGCCGATCCGAACCCGCTTCGCCTTTTTTCAACGCCTTGGTTCTGGGCCTCCTTTATCGGATGGACCCTCGCTCAGGTCATTAAAATGACTGCGGGGTTTGTCAAAACCGGCCAGATCGACTTCCGTTACCTACTCAGCACGGGAGGCATGCCAAGCGCCCACTCCGCCATGGTCTGCGGCCTCTGCACCTCGATCGGCCTCACCGAAGGGTTTGACTCGCCTATCGCCATGCTCGCAACCGGCTTCGCGGCCATCACCATGTTCGACGCCGCGGGCGTCCGCCGCGCCGCAGGCCACCAGGCTAAAATCCTGAACCTGATGATCGCCGAGCTTTTTACGCAACACAAACTCCGCCAGACCCATCTCAAGGAGCTCCTCGGCCACACGCGCAAAGAGGTCTTCGCCGGCATGCTCGTCGGCCTCGCCGTAGCGGTGGCGACGGTCTACTGTTGGCAGCACGCTCCGCGCACCTCCCGCTGCCCCGCCTCGCCCTATCAGGACCCCGCCGCCGCCGCCGTGGCAGCCCCCCGGCCCTGAATCACCTCGCCCGGTCCTCGTAGAGCTTGTATTCCACGCTGTCGAGCAGCGCCTGCCACGAGGCCTCAATGATATTCTCGGAAACACCCACCGTGCCCCACTGCCGCACGCCATCACCCGATTCGATCAGAACACGCGTCATGGCCCGCGTGGCCTCTTGCGGGTCCAATATGCGCACCCGGTAGTCGGTCAGCGAAATGTTTTCGATCTCGGGATAAAAACGGGTCAGCCCCTGGCGCAGCGCCGCGTTGAGTGCGTCCACGGGGCCGTGGCCCTCACCCGCCGTGAGCTCGGTCTCACCGTTCACCTTGAGTTTGATCGTTGCCTCGGAAACACAGGGCTCGTCACGGCCACGCTTCTCCACGATCACGCGGAATCCCTCAAGTTCAAAGAATGGCGTATGCTTTTTGAGCACCTTCTGCAACAGGATTTTGAACGAGCCGTCCGCCGATTCGTACGAGTAGCCTTTGTTCTCGCGCCGCTTGACCTCGTCGAGGATCGCCCGCGTCATCTCTTTGTCCAGCGACGACACGTCCATGCCGAGTTCCGCCGCCTTCATCAGGACGTTCGCGCTTCCGGACAGTTCGGAGACCAGCACGTGCCGCTGGTTGCCAACCTGCTCAGGCTCGATGTGTTCAAAGGTCTTGGGGTTCTTCTGGATCGCGTTGACGTGCGCCCCCGCCTTGTGGCTGAACGCGGAGCGCCCCACAAACGGCTGGCGCGGATTTGCGCGCTGGTTCGCCAAGTCGTCGGTCACCAGCGACACCTCGCGCAGCTTCTTCAGCTTCTCTTGACCCACGCAGCAGAAGCCCATCTTCAGTTCAAGCGAAGGGATGATACTCACGATATTGGCATTTCCGGTGCGCTCGCCGTAGCCGTTCACGCAGCCCTGCACCTGCCGCGCCCCCGCACGCACCGCCTCCAGAGAATTCGCCACCGCGAGCCCGCTGTCGTCGTGCGTGTGAATACCGATCTCAACCCCTGGAAATGCTCCGCGCACCGCGCGGGTGATCTCATACACCTCGTGCGGAAGGGTGCCGCCATTCGTGTCGCAAAGCACGATTCCGGCAGCGCCCTCGCGAACCGCCGCGTCGAGCGCGCTCAGCGCATACGCCGGATCATCCTTGTAGCCGTCGAAAAACTGTTCCGCATCGAAGAACACCTGACGGCCCGCCGCCTTGAGGTACCCCACCGTGTCGGCGATCATCTGCACGTTTTTATCGCCCGTCGTGCGCAACACGTCCGTGACATGCAGCAGCCGGGACTTGCCATAAATCGTGACCCATTCCGTTTCCGCAGCCAACAGCCCCGCGAGTTGCGGATCGTCCTTGGCGTCCACATCCACGCGGCGCGTGCTGCCAAAGGCCGTGATGCGCGCGTGCGTGAGCCTCTCCTTACGGATATCCTCAAAGAAACGGCGGTCGCGCGGATTGGAGCCCGCAAACCCTCCCTCGATAAAGTCGATGCCGAAATCGTCCAAAACATGAGCGAAACGAACCTTACCGGCATCAGAAAACGAGATGCCCTCCCCCTGTGCCCCGTCTCGCAAGGTGGTGTCGTAAAGGAAAACTTTTGTAGGAACAGCGTTCATAGGAGTCAGGCGTCAGGAATCAGGCGTTATGAACCCTCGTCAAGGCCCGCCCTTCTAATTCATAACGCCGCCTTGTTAAAAAAATGCGTTATACAGTGCCTGGACAGCCTTCGTACGCTGCTCCGCCTTGACGCCGAACATCATGCTGATCTCCGACGACCCCTGGTTCATCATCTCGATGTTCACGCCGGCGTCTGACAGGGCCTGCGTGGCCTTGGAGGCCATGCCCACCGTGTAGTAGAGCCCTTCGCCCACCACCATCACCAGCGCGTAGCCGCGCTCGACCAGCACCGCGTCGGGATTTAAGTCGCGCTTGATCCGTTCGACCACGCGTTTCTCGCAGGCCAGATCAAAATTCCTGTCGCGGATCACCACCGAGACGTTGTCGATGCCGGAGGGCATGTGCTCGTACGAAACGCCCTCCAGCTCCAGAATCTGCAAGAGGTGCCGCCCGAACCCGATTTCGCGGTTCATCATGTACTTGTCCACAAAAATATTACAAAACCCGTCATCGCTGGCCACGCCAACCACACTGCCCGAGAGCACGCGGCGCGACTGCACGATCATGGTTCCCGGCTCCTCCGGGCGATTGGTATTGCGCACATTGATCGGGATGCCCACCTTCACCGCCGGAATCACTGCCTCGTCGTGAAACACGCCAAAACCCGCGTACGACAGCTCGCGCATCTCACGATAAGTCATCATCGGAATACCGGCCTTCACGTCCGGAACCAGCCGCGGATCAACCGGGTACACCGAATCGACATCGGTGAAATTCTCATATACGTCAGCCTTCACCGCCGCCGCCAAAATCGAGCCCGTGATGTCCGATCCGCCACGCGGGAACGTCGCCACTTTACCCTCCTTGGTGTAGCCGAAAAAGCCAGGGAAAATCACGATTTCCTGGCGGTTCCGCAGCGTCTTGGCGAGAAACTGGTACGACTCTTCGAGCAGCTGCGCATTGCCGAAGTCACTTGTCAGGAACATGCCCGCATCACGCGGGTCAAGATAGACAGCCTTCACGCCACGCGCCTGAAACGCCTGGGCCACGAGCTTTGCGCTGTTGTCTTCGCCCGCCGCCTTCATGCAATCCAGAAAGATGCCGCGGTGAGACTTGTCCCCCGCCAAACGGAAGCGCAGGTCCTTTTCGATCTCTGCGGTAATCCCGGCAGGAAGCTTCAGTTCGCGCTGAATTTCGGCATAACGCTCAATGATCGCCTCCAGCGTATCCTCGTACGCCCTGTCCGCCAACGCCAGCTCGGCGCAGGCGATCAGCAAATCCGTGACCTTGGCGTCCGCCTTGTTGCGCTTGCCCGGTGCCGAAACCACCACAATCTGCCGCTCCGGATCTGACAGCACAATATCCACAATCTTGGTCACCTGCTCCGCACTGGCAACCGACGAACCACCGAACTTACAAACCTTCATCGAACCTCCTAAACGAGGGCGAACACGCAGGTTCGCCCCTACTCAAATCATCCGCAATTTCACCGGCGCTTCTTTCAACACCCCGGCCTCGCAAATTTCATGTAGCGCCGCATCGATCTCCGCGCCTTTGGCGGCATGCGTCAGCATGACCACCGGCGCATAGCCCGCATTGTCCATCTCTTCCGGCTGCGCCTTCTGCGTCGCCGCCAGAATGCTGACCCCGTGTTTGCCCAAAATCGTCGTCATCACACCGAGCGAGCCGGCCTTATCAATCACCATCAGCCGCACGTAATAGCGGCTCACGATATCGTCAGCCGCACGCATGCGCAAGTGGCCCTCGTTCGCCACGCCCACGCCCCGTCGATAACGCGACTTACCGGCCATCAGATTACGCGCAATATCGCCAATGTCGCCGATGACCGTGCTCGCCGTGGGCTCGCGTCCCGCCCCACGCCCGTAGTAAAGTGTGTCGCCGCTCAGGTCACCGCGCACCATCGCCGCGTTGAATACATTGCTCACCGACGCCAGCATGTGCGTCAGCGGCACCAGCGTCGGGTGGACGCGCACTTCGACCTCGTCCCCGTCACGCCTTACCACCGCCAACAGTTTGATGCGATACCCGAACTCGGCCGCGTACTGAACATCGAGGCCCGCCAGATTGCGGATGCCCTCGACCAGAACCTTATCCATCGGCACGTGGAACCCATACGCCAGAGAAGCCAGAATGATCGCCTTGTGCGCCGTATCGAACCCGTCGATGTCCAGGCTCGGCTCGGTTTCGGCATAGCCGGCCTTCTGGGCCGCCTGCAGCACCTCGCCGAAAGGCAGCCCCTCGTTCTCCATGCGCGTCAGGATGTAGTTGCAGGTGCCGTTCAGGATTCCGTGGATGCTCTGGATCTCGTTGCCGGCCAGCCCCTCGCGCAGCACGCGGATAATGGGTATGCCGCCGCCCACGCTCGCGCCGAAATAAATGTCCACGCCGTTGCGCTCGGCTGTCCCGAAAATCTCTTCGCCGTACTCAGCCAACAGCTTCTTGTTCGCCGTCACCACCGCTTTGCCCGCATTCAGCGCCGCCAGCACGAACTTCTTGGCCACACCCGTACCGCCGATCAACTCGACAACCACGTGAATTTCCGGGTCGTTGATCACCGACATCGCGTCCGTCGTCAGCAAAGCCTTGTCCACCGCCACACCGCGGTCCGTCGCGATATCAACATCCGCAATCTTTTTGAGCACAACATCCACGCCGAGACGCTGCGCCATGACCTTGCGATTACGCTGCAAACCCTCCGCAACGCCTGCGCCCACGGTTCCGAAACCTAACAGTCCCACGCCGATCTGCTTCATAAACACCCTGCTTTCCTGATCCACTGTTCAAAAAGGAAACGCTTAGTGTAGTAAAAACGGGGGTACTCTTACAAGTCCGCAAAAAAGGCAATAGGGAGCGAGCCGTGCGTACGGTTGCCGGCTACAGTTCCTTGATCCGGACACAGCGGAAGTAGATCGAGGCGCCCCCGTGTTTACCTTGCAGTCCGATACGGCCCCGCGTTGGCAGGTCAGCCCACGGGCGGCTCAGCCACGGCGGAATATCCGTTCCGTCAGGGTTCTTCTTGGCCGATGTCCACACAGACAGGTCCGCGTCCACCGTGATCGCGCCGTTCACCGCCACGGTCACATGCTTGCCCTTCGCGGTGACCGTCATCCGGTTCCACTCGCCCGCCGGCTTCACATTGTTGACCTTTGGAGGCAAGTGCCCGTACAGTCCGCCGTTCTTGGTAAAAGGCGCCTCATTCTTCCAGTGCGGGTTGTTGTCGTCCAGAATCTGGACCTCGATCGCGTTAGGAATCCAGTTCGCCATGTCACTGCAATAGATCAGCACCCCGCTGTTGGCGGCCGGATCACAGGTGTATTCCAAATCCAGCACAAAGTTTTCATAGTCGCGCACGGTCCAGATCGCCTCGTCCTTCGTCGCGGTCAGATCACCCTTGCCGTCAATAAACCAGAGGCCTTTGGTGAAGACCGCGTTGTCCAGATTCAAATTGAAAAGCGAACTCCAGTTACGCGAATCCGGATGCGGCGACGCCGCCTTCAAGGCCCGGCCCTCCTCGCACGGTTGAAGCGGTACACACCCCGTCGCGTTTGAACAGGTCTTTTCCGACGAGACCCAGCAACACCCAGCCGTTGTCAACAGCAGACCCGCAACCGAAATGAATGATCCGTTTTTCACGATTTGCCCCTTTTCAAAATGACCGCGCCCGCCCGTTCAAATGCGGGATTCGAAAAAGGGTATCATGCGAAATGTGGACTTTGCAAGTCAGTACGGAAACGGAAGGCGTACTTTTGATTTGAGGCGAGACCCGCTCTTACGGTATTGTATCCGCGACCTTAACCAGATTCGGCTTCTTTATGAAACGACATGTTCCCTCCTTTTTAACCCTCCCCCGCACGGGTTGCCAACACCCCGTGCCCGCACCCTTCGCCCGCGCCGCCAAGCGGGCGGTCTCTGCCGTCCTGCTTCTGTTCACATGCGCCTTCTCAGCCTCCGCCGCCGCCACGGACGATCAGGTCAGCCTCGACCTCTTCTTCTCGCCTGGCTGCACCGAGTGCGAACAGGTCAAACACGAGGTGTTCCCCGAATTGGAGTCCCGTTTCGAGGGTTTCTACGAACTGACCCGCCACGACATGACGAAGGCGGAAACCATCCCCCTGTTACTGGCCTACCAGCAAAAATGCGGCAACACCGAAAACGGCCGTGTCTCAATGGTCGTTGACCACACGTATTTTCTCTCCGGCTTCGAGACCATCTCAACCGGACTGTTTGACCGCGTCAACGAAGCCCTCGTCAGCCGTCAGAAACCGGGATGGGCAATACCCGCCCCCCCCTCCCTCAAAGGCGAAGAGGCCTTGGCTGTCGTGAGCACACGCGCCAAGGCCCTGACCTTCTCTGTCGTTGCGGTGGGCGGCCTTCTGGACGGCTTTAACCCGTGTGCCATCTCGACCCTCATCTTCTTCATGAGCGTCTTGACCGTCGCCAAAACCGGCAAGCGCGTGCGCATGCTGGTCGGCGTCTCTTTCATCGTAGCCTCCTTCCTCGTCTACACCGGCCTCGGCCTCGGATTTCTCTACGCCTTCCGCCAAGCGCCGAATTTCACGCGCGTCAAGCAGGTGGTCGAAATCATCCTCGGCCTCTGCATGATCCCTCTGGCCGTGCTCTCCTTCCGCGACGCGTTCCGGTTCCGGAAGTCGCAGCGCCCGGACGACGTGACGCTCCAGATTCCAAAGCCGATCAAGAACCGGATACACGCCTTCATGAACTCGCGCCTCGGGGTCGGAGGCCCCATCCTCGGCGGACTGGTCACCGGAGCGGGCGTGACGATCCTCGAGAGCGTCTGCACAGGCCAGAGCTATGTGCCGGTGCTCATGTACATGCTCAAGAACGACCATTCCGACGGCAGTGCGTGGTTCTATCTGATCACCTACAACCTGCTCTTCGTCCTCCCCTTGACCGTGGTCTTCATCTGCTTTCACCGTGGCATGCAGCTCAAAGCCTTGATCGATTGGAGTAAACAAAATCTGGTCGTGGTCAAAATCCTCCTCGGCGTTTTCTTCACCGCCATGGCAGCGCTGCTGCTCTTTGCCTAAAGGAATAACCGTGCTCCGCTTTTTCAAGCGCCTTCACCGGAAGATGAAACGCACCCGCCTCCTTTGCGACGCCAGGCCGCGGCTCGATGAGTTGCGGCCCGATATCGAAAGGGTTTGCGGCGGCCCGGTGCGCTTTCTTCCCGGCGACGGTGGTGGCCACGATACCATTTTTTATGTTGAAACCGGCGGCAGACGCGCGGCTGTCCTGCGCGTCGCCAACCCGAACTATGTTCCCGAGGGGACCCCGCTTGAAGCCCGTCTCAATGGACCGCGCCTGAAGCTGACCCCGCGCGAACGCGTCCAGCGCGAATGGCGGATCCACGGAGCAGGCGCTCCGCATGGGCTCACACCAAAACCGCTCTGGATTTCCCCGCGCTGCGATGCCGCCATGAACGCCTATGTCTCGGGAAGCCGCCTCCTCGACTGGGTCGGCAAAGGCCGCCTGACGCTGTGGGACGCCATCGCTCTCGCCGCCCGCCGCGCCAACACGTTCCATGCCGCGGTCGGCGAGGCCCACATGGACCTCACGCTCATGAATGTCTTCGCTGACGCTTCACTGGAGAAACTCACGCTGATTGATTTCGAGCTCGCGGCCGACCCCGCGCTCTCCCTCGCGGAAACCCGTCTTTTCGATTTCCTGAATCTCGTGGAAATGGCCTGCAAGTTCATGTCACCGTCCGACAAAGCCTCCGCCCCTGAACAGATCGAAAAACTGTTGTCCCTCATTGTTCCCGCTGACGTGCGGTTGGCACCGGTCGCCCGTCTCGCCGCCAAACTGCCCCGCATGCTCGCCACCCCCCCTTTCCGCGCGGCCCTCGTATGCAACCTTCCAAACTTCCACTAACTCCTACCTCCTAACTCCTCCCTATGCTCACCCCCTCCGACGACTACGCCCTGCTCGACAGCGGCGACGGCAAGAAGCTTGAACGCTTCGGCCCCTACATCCTTGCGCGTCCGTGCTCGCAGGCGATGTGGAAAACCTCCCTGCCGCAAAGCGCATGGGATAAGGCCGACGCCACCTTCGACCGCGCCGACGGCAACCAGTGGCACAACCGGAGCGCCCTGCCTGCCGAATGGACGATCAGAACCGCCGATATCGCCTTCAGGCTCTCCGGCACCGACTTCGGCCATCTCGGCATCTTTCCCGAACAGCGCGCCCAGTGGACGTGGCTCCGCGAGACCGTCCGCGCCGCCTGCGACGCGCGCCGCCGTCCCGTCCATGTGCTCAACCTCTTCGCCTACTCCGGCGGCTCAACCCTCGCCTCCGCCCTCGGCGGCGCGGAGGTCTGCCATCTTGACGCCTCCAAGGGCATGGTGCAATGGGCCCGCGACAATGCCGCGCTCAACAGCCTCCAGAGCCATCCCATCCGCTGGATCACGGACGATGCCCACAAGTTCCTTTGCCGAGAGGCCCGCCGCGAACGCCGTTATGACGCGATCATCCTCGATCCCCCGACCTTCGGACGCGGCCAGAATAACGAGATGTACAAGATTGAAAAGGATCTGCCCGAGACGTTGCGGCTCTGCCGCGACTTGCTGACACCTGACCCGCTCTTCATCCTGCTCAGTGCCCATACGCCGGGCTACTCACCCGTGGTCCTGCAAAACGTACTCAGCCAAGCCGCCGCCACCCTTGGCGGATCAACCTCTTCCGGCGAGATGCTCCTCACCGGCACCCCCGCTGTGTTGCCCACACCGTGCGGGGCTTTCTCCCGTTGGGTCTGCTGACCCTGCTTCTTCCATGCGCTCTTCACGACCCACCCAAGGTACACGATGAAACACCCTGCTTTATTATTCTGCTGTGGCCTGGCGCTTATGACCGGCCTGCACCCAAACGCACTCGGACAACAGCCCTCCCACACACAGTTGGAACTCGTCGGAACCAATATCGTATCGGTAGGGACCATCCCCTGTTATAAGATGCAAAGCGTACCTTTCCGACTTGTGAACCGGAGCAATAAAGCCATTACCATCAGCCGCATGAAACCGACCTGCGTGTGCATCGAGGGTGAAAAAAACAAAGAGGTTGTGCCGCCTGGCGAAGAGGTTGTCGTGACCCTGCACCTCGACCCGATCCACATCAGCGGCCCGTTTCAACGCGGCGTCTGGGTTGTGACTTCCGATACCCTCCACGACCCGATCAAGCTCCTAATCGAGGGTGACGCGGTCCCCCTTTTCAAAGGGGCACCGACAACGCGCCTCGCGTATCAAACCGCTAAACTGGGTCTCTCTTGGACGAACAATTTCACGATTGAAGCGACAGAGTCCGCACTCCATCTCGGCCCGCCCGTATTTGAAACCAATGCGAACCTGAGCGTAACGCTCGCCCTCGTAACCAATTTCGCTGAAAGGGTCTCCTATCAGGCGACTCTCATCGTGACGCCACTCGCGTTAGGTCGGCACACCACAACGATCAGCATGCCGGTCGAAGGCAAGAACGACATGCCGTCCGTCACCTTCAACCTCTTGGTGAATGCGGGGCTGGCTCTTTCGGCCGCGCCTGACAAGCTGTATTTGGAACCGTCAGACGCCCCTGTCATCCGCCGTATCCTTTTGCACACGCAGGAGGAGGAGGCGAATCCTAAAGGTCTAACCTGGTCACCTTGCGATGAAGGCCTGCGCGTCCGGACAAAAACAAACAAAGCTAACATCACTGCCGAGCTGCAGTTTTCGCCAGAGACAATCCGACGCCTAATGGCAATGAAAGAGCCTGCCCTGACGTTCAACTACACCAATTACGCATCGGTCGTCATCCACCTGCTCCCGGCAACCGAGGCCATGGCAGCGGGTTCCATAACCAACAGCGCGAACGAAAACCACTCGCGCGCACGTCTCCGTCGCTCCTCCGCTCACTCCGCAAATCCGAGGACCGCCCTGGCCCCTCGCGCCTCACTCCGGCTTCCTACGGCCCCTTAATATGGCGCAATTTTTTTTCCCGAAAAGACGCAAAGAGAAGAGCGCAGAGAGCAGTGAGTAGAGAGCAGTGAGTAGAGAGCAGTGAGTAGAGAGCAGTGAGTAGTGAGTAGTCGAGTGTCGGACATCTCGTGAATTAAGGCAAGGGAAGGGTGTGTTGAAACAACAATTCTAATTTTGGCATGACGCGCACAGAGGGAAGGCCCTCACGGGCCCACTACAAACGGAAACGCTGGGCTTTCTCCTGTTCGTAGTGGCGCCGTGAGGCGCTTCTTTGCCATAATTAGAATTGCTACAAACGGAAACGCTGGGCTTTCTCCTGTTCGTAGTGGCGCCGTGAGGCGCTTCTTTGCCATAATTAGAATTGCTGGTGTTGAAAGCCCGGCGTGTGTGGCCGCGTCCGGTAGGGACGGCTCCCCGAGCCGTCCGCCGGTCCAAGCAGCTTCATTGCCCTGCGGACGTGTCGGGGAAACGTCCGGACGCGTCCCGACAGTGGACCCGTGTTCCCGGCGTGTTTGGCGAACAGAAGGACACGTCGTTTGAATGGAGAGCCGAACGCACCCGCCATTTCTTTTCCTGATTTTATGAGTTCCTGATTTATCCGCTTTTCTCTGCGTCGCGGAAGACCTGTCCGCAGCACGCCGCCCCCCGCGCCCAGTTTTGAATCTGGAAATCAGGACGGGCATTCCCGACTTGAATGTTGAGCGTTTTTGGGTTGCGGGCTTTGCCCGCGTTAGAGCCTCTTTAGTCCAACGCGAATCGTTGCGGGCCAGCATTCCAGCCTTTTATGACCAGCGCGTCACAGGGCTTGAGAAGCGCCGATTCGGTTTCGATGGTTACCTTCCGCTTCTCACCGGGCAACAGGCTAAAAAAGTTGACCGTGTAGAACGACGGCCTCACCGGCTTGCCGTCCTTATTCAAAAGCTGCATTTGCGTCATGAAGGCAAGCGAAAAACCTGCGTTCTCGACCGTCACGGCAATAAACGTACTGCCCCTCTCGCTCCGCACGGATTTTTCGACCTTGAGTATCGCGAGAGGCAGCTTCGCAAGATCCTCGAAGCCCGCCGTGCAGGGGCCTGTCACGGTCGCCTTGCCCCTGTACACGTTCGTCGAACGCCAATAGAAGGTGTCGGAAACAAACGCGCCTTTTTCGTCAGTCAGCGTGAGCTTGATGAAATGCACCGGCGTGATGTCAGCCGGGAAGTCGAGCGCGAAGACCTTGTGAGCCAGCCCGTCCTCGGGCAGATCGACCTTGGACTGCTTCGACGTGATCTTCTTGAGGTTAAAGTCGTAGACATCCGCACTGACTGTGTACCCCTTGAAAGCTTTGTAATAGTCGTTCACCACCGTGACGGTGTTCGATAGATACTCGAACTGCGCGTGCAGCGGCTCCAGCGCGTCCTGCGAAAAATAGAGCGCGGCGGTCGGCTCAAGCGACCAGTCCCACATGCGCGCACCGGTCTGGCGCAGCGGCGAGTTGTGGTACCAGAAGAGCAGGCCCGCGCAATAGCGGTCACCAAAGCCCAACTTGTTGGCGTTCCACACCTCCCAGATCGAGCGGAATCCCGAGCCGCCCACGGCCTGCGCCTTGGTCGCGTACTCTTCGATGTTCTTCGACGGACCATACTGGTTAACAAGGTCGTTGTAGAGCGTGGTGATCAGGTGAAAGCCGCCGCCGTCATGGTAGTCCCAAACCTCCTTGTTGATCGGCCACAGATCCTTCTCGTCCATCATCTCGCGCAGGCACTCGACCGTCGGCAGACACGGCATGCCGTACTCGGGGTTGAAGCCGTCGACGCGGCTGCCGCGGTCCGACGCCGTGTTCTCGTAGTGCCGCATCGGATTCACGGTCTTGTAGGGCGAGCCGTCGTGCACGCCGTCACACTCGGACTGCATCATATAACAGCGCGTATCGTCCAGCGACAGGATCAGCTCTTTCGCGCCCGAGACCTCGGTGGACTCGTTGGAGGAGACGTAGTGCGCCAGCGACGCGTGGTTTCGGATGCGCTTGACCGTGTGCGCCACATTCTTGAGGTAGAGCGGCTGGTCGACCGGATGCTTGGTGTCACCGGTCAGCCAGAACTCCTGCCACACGGGCAGCCCCAACTCGTCACAGAGCTGGAAAAAGTAGTCCGACTCGGCGATGCCGCCGCCCCAGATGCGGATAAAGTTCACGCCCGCCTGCGCCGTGTAGCGCAGCTCCGCGTACATGCGCGCGTCATCCGCACGCAGCATCGCGTCTGGAACCCAATTTGTGCCACGCACAAAGAAGCGCTTGCCGTTCACGTAGAAGGTGCGCGACTTGTCGGGGCTGTTCTGGTCAGAGGTGATCTCGCGAATGCCGAAGCGCGACTTGAGCGTGTCGCTGTCGGCGTATTTCTTGGTCTTGTCGTCCATCGTCTGCAGTGTGAATCTGACCTCATACAGATTCTGCGGGCCTTTGTTGATCGGCCACCAGAGCCGAGGGTTCTTGATTGCGAGCTGCGGGTGCGTCTTGGGCGTGAAGGTCAAGGTACGGATTTCGCCGCGGAAAAGCGTGGTATCGCAGGTGAAGCGAATGTCGGTGCCCACGATCTCGCCGCGCACGTTGACAGTCACGTTGCCGGTGGTCGGATTCTCCACCTCCACGGAAACGGTGAGGTCGGCGGAGTCGTAACCGGGCTTGGCCAACGTTGAGCGCACAAATGGGTGGCGCAGCGCCGCGCGCCCGGTCGTGAAGAACGAGATACTGCGCCAGATGCCGGTGTTACGATCGCGCACGCCGTCGTTGAAGGTGAAGTCCCAGCCGACCGACATCAGCATCGTCACGTTCTTGCCGATCTCGCCGTCGCCGCCGTTGCGGAACTCGTTGTTCGCCGCGCCCCACTGCTTCAGCTTGGTGTCTCCCGCGACATCCACTGGAAAGACCTTCACCGCGATGGCGTTGGGTTGACCGGCCTTTACGTAGTCGCTCACGTCGACGAACTCCTGACAGAACATGCCCGCCGTGCAGAAAGCGAGCTTGCCGTTCAGCCAAATCTCCGAGCGGTAGTTGATGCCGTCCGTGCGCATCCACACGGTCTTGCCCTTATACTCGGAGGGCAGGCTGAACGCGGTGCGGAACCAGTAGGTGTAGAAGTCGCGTCCGACCTCGTTCAGGTCCGGGATGAGCTTCTGCGTCTTTTTATTGTTCAGCCCGTAGTCCGGCGCTGGGTAGACCTTGTTGTGGACCAACGAGTTCAGCACCGTGCCCGGAACAATGGCCCGCATCCAGCCTTCGGCGACATAGTTCGTGCGCGACACTGCCTCGCCCGACTCTTTCACGTCACCTGCTTTTTTCATCGTCCAAGTAAACGCGCCGCCATGTCCATCGACCGAATCGAGAACGAGCCGCCCCTCTTTTTCCTGATACGCGTCTGGGCGCGCAAACGCCGCGACTGATCCCAACACAACGCCACAGAGACCCAGCCAAAGTTTCGTCATAGTTAACTCCCGCAAGACTTCACCACAGATGACGGACAGTGTACCCGATCCAGAGAGCCCGGGCAAACCACCAGCAATTCTAATTATGGCAAAGAAGCGCCTCACGGCGCCACTACAAACAGGAAAAAGCCCAGCGTTTCCGTTTGTAGTGGGCCCGTGAGGGCCTTCCCTCTGTGCGTGTCATGCCATAATTAGAATTGCCGGGCAAACCCCAGCAATTCTAATTTCAGACTTCCTGATCTCGGCGGAAAGATTCTTCTTCTATCTGAAGAGCCGCGGCATGCCGATAATAGCGTAAAGCCCCGAATTTCATTGCAAAGTTCCTCTCCGTCCGTATCACGGCAGACCTTGCCGCCAGCGCAGGACGGAGACGCGGAGGCGCTGGACCTCGCCGGGCTGTTCGGCTGCCACGTTGCGGGTCTCATTGAGATCAGCTGCGAGATCATAGAGCTCCTCACCGGACCCATCGGCTTGGATAAGCAACTTCCAGCGTCCGTCCCGAACGGCAAGGTTAGGACTGCGGTCACGGCCCTTCGGATAGCCTGCGGCTTTCAGCGTGCGGGCCAATGACGGGGCTTTCGCGTCGAGAAAGTCCGCCTGCTCACACGCCCGATTACCCTCGCGCGTTTGCAGATAGCTGGTGATCTTCCAGCGTGCCGGGAACTGGCCCGTCGTGCAGCTGGCCCGCGAGGGCGAGTAGATCGGCGACGCGCTGGTGTATTGCGTGAACCGAATCCCATCGTGCGCCAAGGCATCGATATTGGGTGTCGGAACAAAGGTCCCACCGTTACACCCGACGTCGCCATAGCCCATGTCGTCGGTGAGGATGAAAACAATGTTGGGCCGCTCCTCCGCAAAGCCGTGAGAGGCAAGGAGAGCCACAAGGGAAAGAAAGGAGCAGATTATTTTCATCGTCCTCGAGCCTTCGGCGTTTGTGATGTCGTTCCCTGTGGCACGGGCGTTTCGCCCGTGATGCAGTTAGTATTGCAGGGATTCCAGGACCGCGCAACCCGAATAGGCGTAGCGCTCAGGGTCCTGGAAAAGGACGGGAGGGCCATGGAGATGTCAAAGGAAGAAAAGAAGGCGTATATCGGGGTGATGCGCAGGCGGTATGCGGCGAAGGTGGAGTGGGGTATACACCTTATCGCCAAACTCCACCCCAGTGTGTAACCTGATCTCCAACGGGAAGTTCCTTACGGACTGAACCCTCAACGAATGGAGCAACAAGATGAAGAACGCAACACTTGTGGTTTGCATGGCGACCGCCGCCCTGACGGGATCATACCTGCTGGTCGGGTGTGACAAGGTCGTTTCCAACACCAAGACCCGCAGTGTCAGCAACGACGGCACGGTCAAGTCGAAGGAAGAGACCGTGACGCGGGCACAGGACGGCACCGTGACCACGACAACTGAAGAGACCAAAAAGACCACTTCTACCGACCAACCCTAGCCTTAGTCGGGGCGGTCTCATACTTAAACCGAAGAAAAAACTCAATGCAAATAAAATCTGTTTTGTTGACCTTGGCAGGGCTCATGGGCGGGATTGGCTTGGCCTTGGCCAATCAGGTGAGTGTTATGAACCCCGACCTGGGAGCACCCGGCAATGGATTGGTCAAAGTCCGGTTCGACCTGTCTTGGGAAAATTCCTGGCGGGATGCGGATAATTATGACGCCTGCTGGGTGTTTATGAAATACTCCACCAATGCGGGTGTCACCTGGGGCCATGCCACTCTAGCAGGGAGTGGAACCAATCCGGTGAACTATTCCGCCGGAACCGGCACCGGGTTGGATGTGGTCGTTCCCTCAGACCAAAAAGGCGCTTTCATTCAGCGGTCGTCCGCCGGAACCGGCACGGTCTCCAATAAAAACGTGAACCTGGTCTGGAATTTCAAGGCGGATGGGGTGGCGGCGGGCCAGCTCGCCCGGATCAAAGTGTTTGCCCTTGAGATGGTGCATGTCCCTCAGGGCAGTTTCTATGCGGGCGACGGTACCACCAATTCGCTCCAGGGAGAATTCGAGAACGGCGCCAATACCAATGCACTCCTGATCACCTCGGAGGGGCAACTCACGCTGGGCGGCGGCACACCCGGTAGCCTAGGAAACAATAATACCAGCGGGATGTCCATACCCGACGATTTCAACGACGTGACCAACCAAATCCTTCCCGCCGCTTTTCCCAAAGGATATGGAGCGTTTTATTTGATGAAAACGGAGATCTCCCAAAAACAATATTGTGATTTCCTCAATACCCTCACGGCAGCCCAGCAGGTCGGCCGGTATGACAAGGACTTGCATTTCGACTATTATCGTAACTTCATCAAGAAGACGGGCGAAACTCCCGCGATATTCGGCTGCGATGCGGGAAAGAATGCCGGCAATGCCACCAGTGCCACGAGTTCCCTGTTGAATGAAGCCAATGACGGGCAGTGGGTCGCTTGTAGTTTTCTCTCCTGGGCAGACGGGGTGGCTTATGCGGATTGGGCTGCGCTCCGTCCCATGACGGAATTGGAGTTCGAAAAGGCTTGCCGCGGCCCGCTCGCGCCAGTGGCTGACGAATATGCCTGGGGTAATACAACCCTCGAAACTGCGACTTCGGCGCTGACCGGCGGGGGTACCTCTGCGGAAGTACCCAATCAAGGCAACTGCAATACCAAGTATCCGGCTGTCAAAGGCACTTTCCGGGTCGGTTGTTTTGCGGATGCCACGTCCAGTCGTCAGAATGCGGGGGCGGGGTATTATGGCGCTCTGGATCTGTCGGGGAGTTTGTCGGAACGCCCCGTGTCAGTCGGGAACGCCACCGGTCGTTTATTTACCGGTACTCCGGGCGACGGCAATTTGAACGCTTATGGCGATGCCAATGTGCCGAATTGGCCGGGGACGAATGCCGTGGGCTCGGCGATACGGGGAGGCGGATGGAACAATGGCGAGGCGGCTCTGCGGGTATCCTGCCGCTATTCAGGGGCCCAAACCTATAATACTCGTACCTCGAGCTTGGTTTACTACGGGTGGCGCGGGGCGCGCACAGCGCCCTAAAAATGATCGGTTAATGTGAAGGCTGGAACGAATATGCTAAAAAAAATCATTATCGCATGGCTGTGGATCGCAGGAATACTGGGGATGGTCAGCGGCCCGTCGGCGACCGCGGCGATTTATACGGGCGGGGCGGGCGATGGCGAATGCGTGGCCACCCTGGCGCACGACCGGAGTCTGGTCGCCTACACTGGAACCATGATCGTTGTCCACTGAGAAGCAGCCCGAGATACGTTGCGTGCCGGGAGGTCACGCGCCGACTGCCGATTGCTGATTACCTACTGCCGCCCACGCCGGATGCGCGAGCATCGCGCTCCCGGCGAGCGTCAGCCGGGTCCTGCCGCCGTGCGCCCGTGCGTGCCGCGCCATAAAGAAGGAGACCTCGCTCAATCATTCATAATCGAAGGGTACGTATGAATATCTCATTAAAAAATTGGTTTTCAGCGAAAGCAACGCCCCGTGGTGGGCTTTCAGGAACCACGCAAACGCCGAGCACGCCGTGGAACACCCAAGCGGGGAGACTTCACGGCACCAATCCGCTCGTTGTAAGTTACAGCCGATACGCGCAACCCGATCTGAGTCCCGCAGGAGGGAAAGAGAAGTCTGAGTTCATGAGGTCCCAACTTGGCTGAAGAGGCAATAGGGGGAGATATCGCCCGATCATCCGGCAGCGGCTTTGGCCTTCCTCCGCCCAACCACCCTCTTCTTTCCTTGCCCTTCGTCGGGATAGGGCTTTACCTGAGCGCGGACAGCCCAGGCCTCCCACTTCGCGGCGAGCGCTTTCGCCTTGTCCGGCTGGGCCGCGGCGAGATTGTGCAACTCGGTACGGTCCGCCTTCATGTCGTAGAGCTCCCACTCTCCGTTACGTCCGCGGCGCACGAGTTTGAGGTCGCCCACCCGCACCGCCGCATTGCCTTCATGCTCCCAGTAAAGCGCGTCGCGCTCGATCGGCTGGTTGGCAAAGGCCCCGACCAGGCTCTTGCCTTCCATCGGCAGAATGGCATGGCCCTTGAATGCTTTTGGATAGGTCGCGCCGCCGACATCGGCGCAGGTGGCCATGATGTCGATCAGGTGCGCGGGCTGCGTGCGCCACTCGCCCTTCGCAGCGATCCCGGCAGGCCAATGCGCGATCAGAGGGGTGGCGATACCGCCCTCATGGTTGAAATGTTTGAACAGTCGGAACGGCGTATTTTCGACAAAGGCCCAGCTCATGCCGCAGAACCAGTCAGAGCCACCCTTTGAAGGATCACCCACGGTTCTGCCTTTCGGCCCGGCCTCCGCGTTGCCGCCGTTGTCGCTCATAAACAGGATGAGCGTGTTGTCGAACACGCCGCGCTGTTTGAGGCCCTCGACCAGATCCCCCACCGCCTTGTCCATGTGGTGTACCACCGCCGCGTAGGTGGCCATCAGGTGATCGAAGCGGTCCTGTTCATCCGCAGGCACGTCTTTCCACACCTGCACGTCCTCGGGCCGCGGCGACTTGGCCCAGGCTTTGTCGATGAGGCCGCTTTCGAGTTGCCGGGCATAGCGCGCATCGCGGGTCGCGCCCCAACCCGCCTTGTACGTGCCGCGGAACTTCGCGATCTCTTCCTCGGGCGCCTGTAACGGGAAGTGCGGTGCGTTGTAGCAAAGGTGCAGATAGAAAGGCTTCTTCTCGGCTAAAGCCTCGTCAATGAACTTCAGCCCGAAAGTGGTCCAAAGATCGGTCGTGTACCAGCCTTTCGGCAAGCGCGGATCGTCGTTCTTGAGCTCCTCGCCATTCAGGAACAGCTTGGCTCTGGGGGAGTCGGGATAGTAGAACCCGCCCGCCGGCGCATCCAGGCTGCGGTCGAAGCCGCGCCCCCACGGCGTCACGCCATGCATCTGCCCCACATGCCACTTACCGCTCAGGGCCGTGAAGTAGCCCGCGGGTTTGAGCACCTCGGCGATGGTCACACACTGGTCGTTCAGATAGCCCTGATAGCCGGGCACGCCGCCGTTTCCGGTCATCTGCCCCACGCCCGCCTGATGCGAATAGAGTCCGGTCAGCAGCGCGGCCCGCGTGGGGCAGCAGCGTCCCGTGTTGTAGAACTGCGTGAACTTCACACCGTCCTTGGCGAGCGCGTCCAGGTTCGGCGTAGGGATTTCGGAGCCGTAACAGCCGATGTCGGAGAACCCCATGTCGTCGACGAGGATCACGACGATGTTCGGCTTGGCGTCCGTAGCGGCAAAGGCGGCAAGGGATAAACCGCAAGCCGCTGCGGCGAGGAGAGCGTATCTTTTGAATCGCATGGTCATGACTCCTGATGATTGGTACACGGACAGACCATTAAGAACGCGCCTGTCGCAGTGTTATTGTCGGTTGCGCTGAAAAAGTCGTATTTTTTTAGGCCGGGGTGGAACCCGGCCCTCCCTAGAAAGACCAAAAGCCTATTATCGGTATAGGACGGGGCTGCTTCCACGCCGTCCGTCCGACTATTTCAGCGCAACCGACTATGACGGTCTTTTGATTTCCACACTTCATGAAGTGTGGAAATTGAAAGAGAGACGAAACTGTTGGAACGGGCAACAGTCGCGCGCTATTTTGTCAGCCCAAGTCTGGCTGCCCGCTCACCCCTTCCAATGAGATCGGCCCGCGACACGCTGAATTGGAAGTCCAGCCCTTCTCGATTTGGCACCAGACTCCCGCCTCTTTCGCAAGCGGAGCCACGCCGGAAAGATCCGCTCGGCAGCCAGCGACACGCGCGGATCAACCGTGTAGAGGTCTCGCTATTGCTCTTCCCTCGCGATCTCCATTTTTTAGCGAGGCCGCCACGTGCTCGGCCTCGTTGTTCCGTGCGCTGACGGCTGCCGGCAGACGAGTGTCGATGATCTTCACCGAACCGCCCACCTTGCTGAACGCGGGGCACCCGCCGCCCGGTCCCAGACCCGCTTCCGGCGCGGGTCCCGGCTTCAACTGGCGGGAGCGCCAGAGCAGGTAGATCGCCGGATAAACCAGCAGTTCCATGAGAAACGAGGTGAAGAGCCCGCCGACCATGGGGGCCGCGACACGCTTCATCAAGTCCGCGCCGGACGCGGCCGACCACATGATCGGCATGAGTCCCATCGAGGCCGCCGCGACGGTCATCATCTTCGGGCGGATTCGTTTGACCGCGCCGTGGATGATGGCTTCCTTAAGATCCGCCAGATTGCGCAGGAGGCCTTTCTTTTTCGCGTCCTCATAGGACAGATCCAGGAACAGCAACATGAAGACCCCGGTCTCGGCGTCGAGCCCCATCAGGGCGATCATGCCGACCCAGGCGGCGATCGAGATGTTGTAGCCCAGCAGGTACATCAGCCAGACCGCGCCGACGACCGAAAAGGGCACGGCCAGCATCACGACCAGCGCCTTGAAAGCAGACTTGGTGTTCATGTACAGCAGCAGAAAGATCAGCAAAATGGTGACGGGAATGACGACTTTCAGGCGTTCGCGGACGCGCAACATGTTCTCGTACTGGCCGCTCCAGGTCACGGAATAACCAGTCGGCAAGGCCAATGCTTTGGCGACGGCAGCCTTGGCTTCCGTGACGTAGCCGCCGATGTCGCGGCCGGTGATGTCCACATACACGTAACCCGCGAGCATGCCGTTCTCGTCGCGGATCATGGCCGGGCCGTTGACCAGGGCGATCCCGGCGAGTTCCGACAGGGGAATCTGGATGGCGCCGGACCCGTTGTCCGCTGCACCGTCTTTCATGCCCCCGGCACCGTCGGGCCGGCCACCCATGTTACGGGCGGTGACGAGAATGCGTTGGAGCTGGTCGATGTTGGCTCGCAGGTCGCGCGGGTAGCGGAGGTTGATGCTGTAGCGCTCGCGGCCTTCGACCGTGGTCGTGATGTTCTCGCCGCCGATGGCGGTCATGATGACGCCCTGTAGATCGTCGAGCGTCAGCCCGTAGCGGGCCAGGGCCTTACGATCCGGCGTGATGTCCACGAAGTACCCGCCCGAAGCCCGCTCGGCAAAGACGCTGCGCGTGCCGGGGACGGCACGCAAGGCGGTCTCGATCTGTCCGCCGATGCGTTGGATCTCATCGAGGCTGGCGCCGAAAATCTTGATGCCAATGGGGGTGCGCACGCCGGTAGAGAGCATGTCGATGCGCCCCTTGATCGGCATGGTCCAGGCGTTGACGCAACCGGGGATCTGCAGCGCCTTGTCCATCTCGTCGGTGAGCTCTTCAAAGGAGATGTGCTCCGGCCAGATGTGGCCGAGGATCTTCCGCAGCGGCTTGGGCCAGGTGGAGAAGACGCGCCGCTTGGCCCGCCACGCGTCGCTCGGCTTGAGGATGACGGTGGTTTCCATCATCGAGAACGGCGCGGGATCGGTTGAGCTGTCGATGCGACCCGCCTTGCCGAAGACCGACACGACTTCGGGGAAGGCGCGGATGAGGCGGTCCTGCGTTTCCATCAGACGCTGCGCCTCGGTAACGGAGATGCCGGGCAGGGTCGTGGGCATGTAGAGGATCGTCCCTTCATTCAGCGGCGGCATGAACTCGCTGCCGAGCTTCAGGTAGACGGGCACGGTGCTGGCCACAATCGCGAGGGCCAAGAAGATGACGGTTTTCGGCCTGCGCAGCACGAGGCGGCACGGCCGTTCATAAAGCCAGAACAGGATGCGGCTGATGGGGTGTTTCTCTTCCTTGTGGTACCTGCCGACGAACACCGCGGTGAAGAGCCCCGCGAGCCAGCGGGGTCGGAAACTGAACGGGTCCATCC
>JBBRJN010000003.1:0-21213 GCA_038219365.1 Kiritimatiellia bacterium
GCTTCGAGCGCGACCCCTTCTTCAAGGTGTTCAGCGACAATCCGGCCCTCGCCGTGACCGCCGTCGAACACTCCAAAGGCAGCGCCACAGCATGGGAGCGCGATGATCTGCCCAGTTTCAATGCGGTCGTGCTCTACGATATGGCGGCGAGCATCACCGATGCGCAAAAGACGAAACTCCTCTCGCTCTTTCAAAACGGCACCGGCCTTGTCGTGCTCCATCACGCGCTGTGCTCGTTCCAGGCATGGCCCGACTACGAGCGCATCATCGGCGGCCTCTATCCCGTGCCGCCGAAAGACCAGCCCCAAGTGACCGACAAGATCGGCTACGAACACGGCGTGGAGGTCCCCGTGGTCATTGCGGACACGAAGCATCCCATCACGGCCGGCCTGAAAGACTTCACCCTCCACGATGAGATCTACTGGGGGTTCCGCGTCGGCGCCGATGTGCATCCGCTGCTCACCACCACGCTCGCCAAGTCCGGCAACCCGCTGATGTGGACACGCACCGAGGGCCGGTCGCGCATCGTCTACCTCCAGCTCGGCCACGACCATCTCGCCTATGAAAACCCGAATTTCCGCGAGCTCATCGCCCGCAGCATCACCTGGGCGATTGACCATTGAAGGTCAGGCCTGCCGCTCCAACACCATCGCCGTACGGCAAGGCAGATAAATTTTAATGATGTTGCAGAGCTCGTTTCCGCGCATCTCGGTCAACAGCCCGAAGCTCTGGTTCGGCGCGATGCGTGCACCTCCGCCAAACCGATCTTCGTCGCTGTCCAGAATCAGCCTGTATTTGCCCGGCGGCACGACCACCGCATAATCGGCGACCGACAACGAGCTGTGGAAGTTAAAGATAAAAACCAGCGGTCCGCGTTCGAACACGAGAATCTTGTGTTTATCCGACACGAACAGACGGCGTGGCACGGTCCCGTCCAGCGCGCCATAGTGTTTGACCGCGTGGATGATCGCCGCGTCGAACTCGCCCATGCACCAATATAAGAGGTCCGGGTTGTCGCGGAGCGCCCACTGACGGCGCGCGTAGTGATAGGAGAACCCGTTACCCTCACGCGGGAAATCGATCCACTCGGGATGGCCGAACTCATTACCCATGAAGTTCAGATAGCCGTGGCCGGCGGTGGCCAGCGTGGCCAACCGCGCCAGTTTGTGCAACGCCACGCCGCGCCCGGTCTTGAGGTTCTGCGAGGCGCGCGACATCGCATCGTAGATCGCCGAGTCCACCAATTCAAAGAACAGCGTCTTGCCGCCCACCAGCGCCTGATCGTGACTCTCGACGTAGTTAATCGTCTGCTCGTCCGCGCGCCGGTTGGTCAGCTCGTGCCACAGGTAGCCGATGTTCCAGTCCTCATCGCGCACGTCACGCACGAGCCGGAACCAACACTCCGGAACGCCCATTGCCATGCGGTAATCGAAGCCCGCGCCACAGTCGCTAATCGGGGCGGCGATGCCGGGCATTCCGCTCACATCCTCCGCGATCGTGATCGCATCGGGCCGCACCTCGTGGATCACCCGGTTCGCGAGGTTACAGTAGATCCACGCGTCATCATCCACCGTCGCGTCGAAATACTGGCTGTAGTCCGTGAAATCCACGCCCAGCCCATGATGCAGGTAAAGCATGCTGGTGATGCCGTCAAAGCGGTACCCGTCGAAGTGAAATTCGTCGAGCCAAAAGCGGCAGTTGGAAAGCAGGAAATGCAGGACATCGGTCTTGCCGTAATCGAAACACCGGGAGTCCCACGCCTCGTGCCAGCCGCGCAACCCGTCGTGGAAGTACTGGTACGGCGTGCCGTCGAAAAGAGACAATCCCTCGCGCTCGTTTTTGACCGAGTGCGAGTGGACGATATCCATAATCACGGCGATACCCGCCACATGCGCGGCATCCACCAGCGCCTTCAATTCTTCAGGCGTGCCGAAACGCGACGAACAGGCGAAGAAACTCGACACGTGATATCCGAACGAGCCGTAGTAAGGATGTTCCGTCACAGCCATGAGCTGGATCGTGTTATAACCAGCCTTAATGATCCGGGGCAGCACCTTCTCGCGAAACTCGGTGTAGCTGCCAACCGACGCTTTGTCCTGCGCCATGCCGACATGCGTCTCGTAAATCAGCGGCGCGCGCTTGGGCACCTGGAACGCGGGCACCTGCCAAACATACGGAGGGGGATCCCACACCTGGGCCGCAAAGAGCAGCGTGGCCGGATCCTGGATCACCCGCCGGGCATAAGCCGGAATGCGCTCGCCGCAGCCGCCGTCCCACGCGACCTCCAGCCGGTAATACTGTCCATGCTTTACCGTGTCCTCCGCCATCTGCAACTCCCAGACATCGCGTCCGGCGGCGCGCTGGAGTTTGAACGCGTCACGCACCTGCCACCCGGAGAAGTCGCCGACCAGCCAAATTGCCGTCGCATGTGGAGCCCACTCGCGGAAGATCCATCCGGTGCCGGTTTTATGTAGTCCGTAATATTCGTGGGCGCAAGCGAACTCGGCCAAGGAACCCGGAGTCTTCCCCAACGTCGCTGCCCGTGCGGCAGCCTTTTCGGGACGCTTACGGATGATCTCGGCATAGGGGGCCAAATACGGATCGTCCAAAAGGGACGAACGAATCGCTGAAACCGGCATAGCCTAGCCTCCTGAAAGATGTGGTAAAAAACTACTCGAAGGATCGGACCAAAGGGCGGTTTAACATCTTCTCGTAGATGTCGATGTACCTTTTCGCGCACGTTTCGTGATTGAAAAGGGCCTTCCCTTCACGCATGATGCGTGCGATATTCCGCTCCCGCTCCTCTGCGGGACGCTTATAAAACTCCATCGCCTTATCCATGGCCCACTCCAGCCCGCGGCTATCGTAGATCTTGAACACGAACCCGTTGCCTTTTTCTTTGGCCAAATCGAGATGTGCGACCGTGTCGTGCAACCCGCCTGTATCGTGGACCACGGGCAACGAGCCATAGATCTGGCCGACCATCTGCGGCAGCCCGCACGGCTCGAAAAGCGAAGGAACCAAGGTGAAATCCGAAGCCGCGTACCCAAGTTGCGAGAGCGACTGATTGAAATCGCACACCGCCAACCGGCCGTAGAGGTCATGGAAACGCACGATGTCGTGGAAGGCCTGCTGATACGCGCCATTCGCGACCACCGCAATCTGCACGCGCTGCTTCCAGTGCCGCGACATGAACCGGTAGAGAATATCCGTCAGCAACTGAGGCCCCTTTTGTGCGGGGTCGAGCCGTGAAGGCCAGAAAAAGATCGGCGCATCGGGATTCTCCTCCAACCCGACCTTACGCTGGAACGAAATCTTGTTGGCGCGCTTGGCCTCGGCATGCGTCTCCGGCGTGTAGAGCACGTCGAGGTTCGGGTCGGTCTCGGGATTATCCGAAGCGTCAGGCGCGTTCAGGATACCCACCGCACAGCCCGAGCGATACTTGTTGCGAATCTCCTCGCGCAGCGAACGGGGTATGAAATCATGCCAGCCGTTGACAATCTCTTCGAGGAAGGTCGGGCTCACCGTGTTGATGAAATGCGAGGCGAACACCCCGCTCGCCTGCATGTCGATCGGGTTGGTGTTGCGCGATTCCTCGTAATTGTAAGGCACGCGCGTGTAGTACAGGTTACCCCAAAACTCGGCAGCATCAATGCCCGAATCCTCGATCTGCGCAAGGCTAAGATGATGCGTGTGGATATTGTGAACCGTAAAAAGGCAGGGAATGCCCATGCGCCGCGCCGCCGCCGGAATCAGCCCCGTCATCCAATCGTTGCAGTGGATGAGATCGGGCTGCACGGTCGGGATGATGTTGTTGATCACTTCGCGCGAAAAGGCCAAGGCCAGCTTAGGGTTCTCGTTCTGGGAATTACTGTAGACCGTATCGCGATAGTAAAAAATACGGTCTTCGGCCAAATGGATGCGCGAGTCCGGCAGGCGGCTCTTATAGACGCGCAACTCGTCACTGATGAGCTGCCCCACATCAATGTGAAACATGCGGCGGTAATGCGGCAGCGCCACATGCACATCCGCGCCCAGATCGAACAGCGCCGCCACCAGCGAGGCCGACACATCCGCTAAACCGCCCGCCTTCGCATTCAATTTGCACGCCATGTTCCCCATGCCCGCAGGCAGATAGGTGATTTCCGGCGTGACAATCAAGATGCGAGGCCGCTCCCCGCCTGCATTCAGCTTCTTCGTTTTCGCCATATGCGACTCCCTCCGCCCCGAAAGACAACCCCTATACAATCAACGCTTTTCGCCTGTTTTTTCCGCAATCCGCTTTCCTAGATCCAGCTCTTTTTTTTTGGCCTCGTCGATCTGACGCACCTTCTCCTGCAGAGAAGGAAGCTCTTTTACTTTTTTCTGGAGTTCGAACTGCGCCCGTGACAACTCCGCCTGGAGTTCGCGATAACGAGCCCGCAACGCATCCACCTCGGGTGACGAATACGCCGTGTTGCCCCATGCTTCCTGAACCTCAACCTCAAGCTTGTGCGCGCCAATCATCGTCTCCGCACGCTCAGCCATCCACGCGTTCACCTGTTTGCGCTCCGCCGCTGACAGTTTAGATAAATCCTGAGCGGCCGCTGATTGCACACCGCCTCCGAAAATAAACGCCATTAAAACGAAAATAAGCACGCGAATCATAGGATCCCTTCCTCATTTAACACATTACAACAAGTATACGCAAAAACGCCCCTTGTGGCAACACATCCCCTTCCTGAAAACGAGGAAAAAAACCTCCGAAAATAAATCGCGATTTGCTATTGCACGTTAGGCACCCTTCTGCTAACTTATGACCCGTTCTTTTGAAGCGAGTGTAGCTCAGTTGGTAGAGCTCCACCTTGCCAAGGTGGTGGTCGAGGGTTCGAATCCCTTCGCTCGCTCCATTTTTTTATGGGGGTGTAGCTCAGTTGGTAGAGCAAGTGACTCTTAATCACTGGGTCCACGGTTCGAGTCCGTGCACCCCTACCATAAAAGAATGAAGGCGCAAGCTTAACAGCTTGCGTTTTTCTTTTTTATACGGATACCCCCTCGATGAATTCCGCAGAGAAGCCCAGCCGAATCGCCCGCACACCGCCCTCCTCGCATGTGATTCCCGTCACGGATCCCACCGCGCCTTTGCCGCTCGACACGCTGTTCCGGCCCGACCGCCCGCTGGAAATCGAGATTGGTTGCGGCAAGGGGCGCTTCCTCTCCGCACGCGCCGCGAAAAACCCGGAGACGCAATATCTTGGCATCGAACGCATGAAGGATCGCGTCCGCAAGCTCGACAAAAAGGCTTGCCGGCTGCGGCTAGACAATCTTCGCATCTTGCGCCTTGAGGCGTTCTACACCTTTTACTACCTGCTGCCGCCGCACCGCCTGCGCACGGTCTACGTATTCTTTCCAGACCCCTGGCCCAAACGCAGGCACCACGACCGCCGCCTCTTCTCTCCGCTCTTCCTCGATGTCTTGTGGTCACGACTGGAGATCGGCGGCGTGATTCAAGTGGCGACCGACCACCCCGGATATTTTGCGGAGATCAGCGCCAGCCTCACGGCCGACCCTCGCTACCACGAGATTGCCGCGATGGAGCGCACCGCAGATGAGCAAACCGAGTTTGAACACATCTTCCGAAGCCAGGGACTGGCCATCGGCCAGTGCGCTTTCCAGACGCTCCCTGCTGAGGAAAAAACCTTCGCTCCGCTTGAAGTCGGCCCGGATAACGAGCCTCGTGCCGGCGATGAAGATGAAAAACAAGTTATTTGCGTAGGAGTCGGAATGGGAAGATCGACGGAAACGGTTGTTTTTAGCCGGGATTGACAGGATTTGCAGGATTGTGATTCGAGTGTTCTGAAGACTGGTCCCTCTGCTCGGTGATGCGATTGAACCACACAGGAGAGGGTTCACGCAAAGACTCGAAGACGCAGAGGGGGGGGAAGCCCTTTTTCTCTTCTCTCCTCATCTTATCTCCGGGTCTCCGGGTCTTGGCGTGGGACATCCATCCGGGCCATGCCGCAGCTATTAGCGCAGGCATCCTGAAACTGGCGCGTTAGCACAGTTTGAATCAGGAAATCAGGAAAACAGGAAAGCAGTTGGACTAAGGGTATCCGACTAAGGGGTTTTGCTAGCGCGATTCATCTGCTCTTTTTAGGATAAAGGATCAACGGTGCGTCTGCTATTCTCCCGACGAGATCGGGATGTCTAAGATTACAACGCGGTTATCTCGTCTGTTTTTTCTTTCTAGTTCCGCCCGCACCTGTTAATTTTGACGCATGTCCAAAAGGGTGAAGAAGTTCTATCGCACGTTGCGCAGGCCGATCGAGTGGGTTTTTATCGGGCTGGGGCTAATGATCATTCCACCGTTATCTCTTGCTCGCTTGTTAGTGTTTTCGCGCTGGGTGGCCGACATTGCATACACCTTCGATAACCGGGGGAAATCGATTGCGCGCGCAAACCTGCGCCTGATGTTTGGTTCACGCATGACCCCTATCCGCGAGGCAGCGCTCATTCGTCGATCCTACCGCAACATGGCACGCGTCGTCCTCAACGTCCTCTGGATGTCGCGCGACACCCGTGCACGGCTGTCTGATCAGGTCTCATTCAACCCCTGTGCGCTGGAGATCCTCCGCCGCAATACGCCACTCATCGCGGTCAGTGCCCACCTCGGAAACTGGGAGGTCCTTGCTCAAGCCTGTGTCGCGAAAGGGGTCCCGATGCTGTCCGTCGCAAAACAGATCGGGTCCCCAGAGATGACCGCCCGCCTGATCCGGATGCGCTCAACCATTGGCCAACAGATTGTTCCCGCCGTGGGCGCGCTCCGCCCGTTACTGCACGCCCTGAAACACGGCACCAGCATCGGGCTGCTCATTGATCAGTACACCTCTCTGGCTGAGGGCGGCACATGGGTCACGCTGTTCGGCGTCCCGGCGGGAATTTCCATGGCCCCTGCCGCGTTGGCCCGTAAGACCAAAACACCCATTGTCTTCGCGTGGTCGCGTCCTCTGAGGGATGGCCGCTACCGCATCGAACCCGGGCAATTCTTTCCCTATGACCCCCTGATCGGCGATGCCGAGCGTGCCCAGCAGATCGCGAGCGCCTTCGAGCGCGTGATCCGCCGCCATCCCTCACTCTGGTGCCTAAACTACCGTCGCTGGCGCTATATCCGCCCCGGTGATGACCCGGCGCGCTACCCTTTGTATGCCCGCTTCTCGAAACGGGATGCCGTGAATACCGTCAAAACCTTGACCGCTGACGCGAGCTATCTTCCGGCTTAACGTCGCGTGGCCCCGTGGAATCCGACGACGCCTTTCCGGTTTTGCTTTCCACCATTATTATCGTTTGTTATCGTTTTCGCCGATGGCAAAACGAGTTAAACTGATTTTCCGTGGCCTGCGTAGGCCGCTGGAGTGGTTCGGCATACGGCTGGCGCAGACGGTTATCCCTCACTTGTCCCTCCGGAATGTGCTGAGCCTTGCGGATTTCATTACTCTGCTGGGTGACGTTTTCGACCGCCGCGGCATGAAAATCGCACGGGCAAACCTGCGCGTCATGTTCGGCTCACGCATGACCCCCGCACGCGAACGCGTGATCGTCCGCCGTTCCTACCGCACCATGATCCGCACACTCCTGAACCTCTTTTGGATGTTGCGCCACACGCGTGAACGTATTCTCGCACAGGTGGAGTTCGCCCCCGGTGCGATCGACAAAATCAAAGGTCTCCAGCCCGCAGTGATGCTCAGCGCGCATCTGGGCAACTGGGAACTCGTCGCCCAAGGCGGCGTGGCCAACGGCATCCCCATCATGTGTGTCGCCAAACAGATCGGGACCCCCGAAATGACCAAACTCCTGACCCGCCAGCGTGCCGCAATCGGGCAGGAGATCATCCCCATCGAAGGCGCTGTCCGGCCTCTCATCCGCACCCTCAAGGGAGGAAAAAGCGTGGGGTTGCTGGTCGATCAGCATATGGACGTGGCCGAGGGCGGCACCTGGTGTACGTTCTTTGGCTTGCCCGTCTGCGTTTCTATGACACCCGCCACGCTTTCGAGAAAACTCGGCATCCCCATCATCTTCGTCTGGGCCCGACCGCTCAAGGGCGCACGCTACCGCATTGAGTGCAGCGACATTTTTCTGTCCGACCCGACCGTCCCTGATGCCGTCCGCACCCAACAGTTGTCCGATGCGATTGAACGCGTCATCCGCAGGAACCCCTCCTACTGGTGCCTCAACTACCGTCGCTGGCGCCGGATCAGGCCGGGCGAAGACGCTTCGCGATACCCCTTCTATGCACGCGTCGTACGGGGCGCTCAGCAAGAGTGTGCGGGACCGGCGGACAGCTAGAGCTAGGGGAGCCATCCGGACGCGGCCACACACGCCGGGAACACGGACGCCATCGAATGAAAAGCGCACATCCGAGACGCCGCAGGGACGCGTCCGGCAGGGACGTTTCCCCGAAACGTCCGCAGCGCCGTGCAGCAGCTACGTCATCTCCTTTGCGTCTTCGCTCACGGCACTCTTCAACGTTTACTTCAACCGAATCATCGTGCCGATCGCGGCACGGAGCTGCACGCGCTTATTCTCCACATCGCGATACACATACCACGGCTCCGGCAACACGTCTCCCGCAAGCACCCCTGTCACCGCGCCGCCATACGTGGCGATCGTATAGTTTTTGTGCGTGTCCAGCGCTTCGGGATTCGCGACCCCCACAATCAAACCCGCCAGCGACAGGTCACCCGGCATGTACAGCTGGCCACCGGAGCCGTCGATCGAAACGCCGAACTCCACCACCCCGCCCGCAGGCAACGCCTTGTCCGACGCCGGTATCAGCTGACCCTCCAACACACGCGTCGCACCGCTGTAGGTGTTCGTTCCCGACAAGACCAGCACGCCCGAGCCGGTCTTAGTGAAGCCTCCCGAACCGGAGAGTACACCGGAGAGGCTAATCGTATACGCCTGCGAATCGAATGTGATCGCGTTCGTGTCGGCCCCGTACAGCGTCGTATCCAGCGGCAGAAAGATGTTGGTGACCGCGCGGATCGTGCCGCCCGCGCCACCCAGTTCGACGAGGTATGGCGCGCCCACATCCGCGCAGATGCCGTTCGAAAGCGCCACCGTCGACCCGGTCAGCGACCCCACGTTGAGCGTGCCACCCGACACCGTCAACCGCCCGTAGCCGGCCGCGCTGTCGCGCTCGTTCAGCATTACGCGCTTCGTATACACCTCGCCCCCGGTCATGTTGAACCACCCCTGCCCATCCGTCGCGCAGCACAGATCGTAGTTCGCGCCCACCGTCAGCGTGCCGCCCATCATGTTGTAAAAACCCCGCGCCATCGGATAGTGCCCCAAACGGATGCCGTTTTCCTCGGCAGTCGCTCCCGTAGTCCGCACCACGCCGCCGACCTGATTCAGAATGCCGGTCATGATTCCGCCCGGCAAGTCGCCACCGTTACCGAAGGTCATGGAACTGACGGTCAGCGAGCACCCCGCCGCGACATTGATGATCGCCGTAATATTCGTCACCAACGGGCTGTTAACCGGAAGCGTGGAGTACGAAACGGTCTGGCGATCGGCGACCGTGAAATCGACCGGAACGCTCAGCGCAGCCCCATTGATGAGAGAAAGCGACCCGTGCGAAATACGGATGACGTTGTTGGTCGAAACCTTGCCGTTCACGGTCACGCTGGCCCCGTAGCGGATGAACGTAGTGCCATAGCCGTTGATGCCGTTCGCGATCTCGTATGAGCCGACTTGATCAAAAAACAGGCTGCCGTAGTTCGTAATCGCGCCGGAGCCCAGACTGCCCGTCGAGTAGACGCCCGCCTTGCCCACGAAGAGCCGCTTGCTGTCGTTGATGATCGTCGGCCCCGTGTAGGTGTTACCGTCGTTCAGGATATAACACCAGCCGTCGCCCGACCGGATGGCGCCGCCGGGGCCCGAGAGAGCGCCGCTGACTTCCGTCACTGACGACCCCGTGCCGGAGAACGAGGCGTTACCCGCCAGCGTAACGGGCCCTGTCACATAGAGCGTGTTGCTCAGGTCATTCACATACAGGGTGCCGCCGATGAAGGTGATCGGATCGGGGAGCGTCATGGACTGCCACACGCTCAGCGTTCCGCCGTTGGCGAACTGCCCGTAGGCGAGCACATTCGTATAGAGGTTCAACGTGCCGCCCGCCGCATTCGTCACCGCACTGGAACCGAACGATCCAGAGTACGAGTTCCAGGTGCCGCCGTTGACCACGCCGCTGGTGGCCTGAACGACTGACGTGCCGTAAACCGTTCCTCCCGACACCGTGATGATCCTGCCAGCGTTGAGCGTAGGAGGATTCAGGTACAGAGCGCCACCGCTAGCGTTCACCACCGTGCCCGCACTCAGCGTCGCCGAGTTCGCATAGAGGGTGCCGTTGTTCGTCGCGGTCCCCGTGCCCAATACACCCGTGCCGCCCACGGTTGATCCGACCCAGAGCCTTGAACCGCTGTTGACGATTGTAGGCCCCGCATAGGTGTTCGCGTCGCCCGTAACGATGACAAAGCCGCTACCCGCACGCGTGAAGCCGCCCGCGCCGTCCATCACGCCGGCGAGGACAAGTGTGTTGGTGATGGATGTTTCCGTTTGAACCACCACGTTGCTGTTAAGGGTCATGTTCCCACTCAGCGTGAACGTCTGAGCGCCTGTGCCGCTGGCGCTGAGTGTTCCGCCATTGACATAAAGGCGCTCGGAAAGTGTGTAAGATCCCCACGTCTGCAGCCTGCCGCCGTTGAGCGTCGTCGGGTAATCGGTCGACCCCAGCGCGGTCGCCAACTGAATGGTGTAGGTTCCCGCGTTGATCACGATCGGGCTGTTCGCGATAGCCCGCAGTATGGCCAGTTCGAAGCTGCCTGCCTTGGTCAGCGTGTGGCCATTGCCCACATAACTCCCGCTGCCAGACAGATCGAAGCGCTGCGAGCCTCCGATGGTCGCATCGCCCGAGAGCGTCAGATTACGCAAGCCGACGTTATAATAAGGCGTCGGCCCGTTATTCACGATCGCGCCGATCCCGCCCACGCCGGAACCGGAAATGGTGATGTCCTCGTTCACGTTGGCCGACCATGCTGAATTGGCGTCCAGCGTCGCCCCGTCCAACACCACCGTCTCATTGCCGGTGCCGCTCGCGCCCAGCGCAGCCAAGGTGTTGGGATTGAGCCGCAAAATTCCCTCGGCCACCGTTGTCACACCCGTATAGGTGTTCGTGCCTTTGAGTTGCAGAACCCCCGATCCCGCCTTGATGAAACCGCCGCTGCCACCGATCGCAGCGCTCACGATCCCCGTGTCGCCCACATTGACCACCGTGATCACGCTCGGCGCGCCGACCACTGATAGCGAACCGTCTTTGTTAACATCCGCGATCACATAGCCGTTGGTCTGGAACGTCACATTCGCCACCGTGACCGTCGCGCCCACATCGACCGTTTCGCCGAGTCCCGCGAACACGGCACTGTTGCCGTTGGTCCAGACGGCCCCGGCTTCCCAATTCGGCGCGTTGGTGCTCCAGACGTTATCCGCGCCGCTGTCGTTCCAAACCTGACTCTCCGCCAGCGCCGCACCCGCTAACGCGACACTCACCGCACATAGTCCCACCAGTCGTGTGATCATTTCTGTATCCTCTGTTGTGGCATGGGCGAAACGCTCACGCCACTCCTCAACGTTTACCTCACCCGAATCATCGTGCCGATCGCGGCGCGGAGCTGCACGCGCTTGTTCTCCACATCGCGATACACATACCAAGGCCCCGGCAACACGTCTCCCGAAGGCGACCCGGTCACCACGCCGCCATACGTGGCGATCGTATAGTTTTTGTGCTCGTCCAGCACTTCGGGATTCGCGACCCCCACAATCAAACCTGACAGCGACAGATCGCCCGGCACGTACAACTGGCCGCCGGAGCCATCGGCCGAAACGCCGAACTCCACCACCCCGCCCGCAGGCAAAGCCTTGTCCGAAGCCGGTGTCAGTTGACCCTCCAGCACACGCGTCGCACCGCTGTAGGTGTTCGTTCCCGACAGGACCAGCCTTCCCGAGCCGGTCTTGTTGAGGCCGCCCGCGCCAGAGAGCTTGCCTGAGAGGGTGATCGTAAAGTTGGTGCTGTCGAACGTGATCGCATTCGCGTTCGTGGCGTACAAAGTCGCGTTGAGGGAAGAATAGATATTGGTCATGGCGCGTATCACGCCGCCCGCGCCGCCGTACTCGACAAGGTACGGCGCTGTGGGATCTGCCGCAATGCCGTTGGAGATGGCCTGCACCAGACCGCTCAGCGAACCGAGGTTCATCACGCCGCCCGAGACGGTCAGCTTGCCGAATCCTACGGCGTCGGAGCGCTCGTTCAACATCACGCGCGTCGCGAACACCTCGCCGCCCGTCATGTTGAACCAGCCGGTGCCGTCCGTGGCGATGCAGAGATCCCAGTCTTTCTCGATGGTGAGTTTGCCGCCACTCATGTTGTAAATACCATGTCCAGCAGGATAATGTCCAAGACGTATGCCATTACCCTCCTGCGTCGAACCGGTGGTCCGGACCGTGCCTCCGACCTGGTTGATCGTCCCGGTCATTGACACGTAAGGCAATGAACCGCCACCGTTGCCGATGGTGATCTCGTTAGCCCTAAGCGTCGAGCCCTCCATGATATTGACTGTGGACGTGATGTTTGATGGATCGATCGGGTAGTTCAAGACCTGCCGGTCAGCGAGCGAAAGCTCGCTGCCTACGCAAAAGTCCGCGCCGTTTGTCAGCGTCAGCGTGCCGTTACCGATCCGAAAATAACTGTTCGACGAGACGCTGCCGTCGATCGTCATCCGTCCGCCGTAGCGGAGCGCCGTAAGCCCGGAACCGAAGAAACCGTTGGAACTGACGAACGCTCCACCGCGGTCGATATAGAGGTAATTGTTATTTGTGACGGCACCCGTGCCCCCCAGCACGCCGCCGTTCCAGTACAGTGTGCCGCTGTTATAGAGGCTGCTCGCCCCCGAAACCAGTGAGCCCGTGGTGCAGTACAGGGTGGACAAGTTCACGAGGTTGCCCTGGCACATGCGAGGCGAGTAGTTGTACAGCGTGTTCTGATTGGTCACCGTTCCAAATCCCAGCACACCCGAATACAGATTCGTCTTGCCGACCCACATCACCCCGGTGATCGTGGTCGGTCCCGCGTACGTGTTGGTGTTACCCGTGATCTGGACAAGTCCGGAAGACCCGCTCCGCGTGATGCCGCCCGCGCCTTCCAGCAGCCCGGAAACTTCAAGCGTGTTGTTGTTTTCCGCCGAGACAAACACGTTGCTGTTGAGCAGCACACGTCCGGCGATGTTGAAGATCGAACCGGCACTTCCTGCCGCAATAATCGTTCCGCCGTTACCGCTGATGCGCTCCGTCAGCGTATAGGAGCCGTAGGAACGCAATTGACCGCCGTTCAGGGTGGTGTCGTAATCGGACGTGCCCAGCGCAAGCCCATTCATATACGTGTAGTTGCCCGCATTGATGACAACTGCACAGTTGGTGACCGCGTTACCGACCGCCAATTCTGAACTGCCGGACTTCGTCAAGGTGTAGCCGTTACCCGCCACGGGGTTCCGGATATCGATGCGGGTGATGCATCCGAGCGTCGAATTCCCAAGCAGGGTCAGGGTTCCGAATCCAGAGTTCATGAAACTGGCCCCGGTGTTGACGAGCACACCTAGACCATCGACGCCTACGCCTGAAATGCTGATATTTTCAGTAGTGGTGCTGTTGGTATAGGCACCGTTGAAATTCAAAGTCGCGCCGTTTTCAACGATCGTCTCGTTACCGGCACCGACCGCGCCCAATGCGTAGAGCACGCCCGTGTTGAGACGTAGCACACCGGAGCTGACACGCAATACTCCCGTAAACGTATTCGTGGCTGTCAGATTCAACAAGCCGTTACCTGCCTTGGTGAAGCCGCCACTGCCGGCGATGGCTTCGCTGACCGTCCCCGTGTCCCCGGCGTTCACCACCGTGATCACGCTCGGCGCACCGACCACTGAGAGCGACCCGTTGTTGTCGGCATCCGCAATCGTGTAACCGTTAGTCTGGAACGTCACATTCGCCACCGTGACCGTGGCTGCTACGTCGACCATCCCCTTAAAAATCGCATTGGTGTTGGCGTCGAAGACCGCGCTGCTCCCGTTTATCCAGACCGCCTCACCCTCCCAGTTGGCCGCGTTCGTGCTCCAGATGGCGCTCACTTCGCCACCCCTCCATGTCTGTTCCAGCGCTTGCGACACGCCGATGTTTAGAAAAAAGAGTGCCATCGAAACCGCCGCGCTCCGCGTCCCGTCACTTTTGCAGTATGATTTCATTATTTTTCTCCAGCCGTACCAACGTCATTTTCAAAATCAAAAACTCAATGGTTTTAATGTTAATCTTTTTAGGTTTAGTGGTGCAAGGGAAATGGAGGTCCTTTGTTTTCACCCTTTTCATTTCAAAAACCTTTTCGAACAGGCTCTCGTTCCACTGTGAAGCGTTTTCGGCCCTAATTGGCGTTGCTAAACACGCAGCTAGCACGCTTGACGCATCACCACGCAAACCCTATCATCCCACCTTCTTTTTTCTCAGCCTTCAGCCCCCAAAAGACCCTTATGAACCCTTCTCCCTTTTCCGTCGCACGTCAATGGCGCCAGTTGCTGGCGCTGACCCTTGCTCACGCCGTAACCGACACGTTTGTCGGCCTCATCGCACCCGTGATCGTGCCCATGCATGATCGTACCGGCGCGTCGCTCGCCCTGCTGATTTTCGTCGCGTCGATGCTGGGCTTCTCCTCGAACATCTTTCAGATTCCGATCGGTAACCTGCGCACCACCTGGACACACCCCCTGCCCATCTGTTTCGGCGTCTTGCTGGCCGGTACAGCGGTGCTCATCCCCTGCATGCCAGTCGGTCCACACTGCGTGGCCTGGATGTCGCTGGTCGCGCTGGTGGCCGGCTTTGGCGTGGCCATCGTGCATCCCGAAGGGTTGCGTGCCGTCCATGGTCTCGACAAAATCCCCTCGTCGCTCTCCACGTCCATCTTCATGGTCGCAGGATTCCTTGGCTTCGCCAGCGGGGCTTTCCTTTCCTCAACGCTCACCGAGCACTTCGGACTGCTCAGCCTTGCCTGGCTTTACGCGGCCGCACCCGTGGCCGCAACCCTGCTGTTTTTGAGCGGCATCCGCCTGCCGATCGAAACCGGAAGAGCAAAAACAGCCTTGGAGCACAAAGAAAATATCCCGAGCATCCCCTTCTGGCCGCTCTTTATAATGGCCGCGTTGCTAGCCACTTGTTCACAGATTCAAGCCACGCTGTTGCCCACCTACCTGCACAAGGAGGTCGGCTACTCCCTCTCGTTCAGCGGGCTCTCCTTTACCTTGTTCGGACTCGGCGGCATGGTCGGTGCCCTCACCTGGGGAGCGCTCGCACCGCGCATCGGCCACCTGCGTGTGCTCCTCTTCTCGACCCTCATTGGCGCGCCTCTCACCGCCGCCTACCTGGTGCTCGCCCCGCACACCCAGTTGGCTGCCATACTGTTGACCTTCACGGCCTTTATTGTCTACATCGGGTTTCCGCTCTGCATCACGCTCGCGCGTTACGCGGACTCGCCCTTGCGTTTTGGACAACGCATGTGGCTGATCAGCGGCGGGTCCTGGGGCATCGCCGCAGTCGTCCTGTGGAGCCTTGCTCCGGTTTCCGAACACACCGGCATGGGCCCGCTGCTGCACCTGATCTGGATCGGCTACCTGGTTGCCACCGCGTTGACCATCTGGCTAATACGACAACAGAGGCGGGGCTAAGACGCAGGTTTTTTGAGACTGAATCCAGCAATTCTAATTATGGCAGGACGTGCGCTGTGGGAAGGCCCTCACGGGCCCACTACAAACGGAAACGCTGGGCTTTCTCCTGTTCGTAGTGGCGCCGTGAGGCGCTTCTTAGCCATAATTAGAATTGCTGGACTGAATCGCGCCACGCTTGACGGCACGTAGTCGTTGGTTCACAATACAAAATCAAATGTGTTTAAATTCGGCGTGCGGGTCGGCGCCGATCCGGGGATGTGATGAAAAAAATTCTGGGCCTTTTCCTTTTTATCCTTTGCGTGGCCGGGGTGTTCTGGCGTATTCATTCCGTGCAAAAAGCGAAAGATGCGACCGCGAAAGCCGGCAAGCTAGCGGGTGCCGCCCCGGTGAGCACCACGGTGGTGGAAAGCAAACCAATGCCCGTCGAGATCCGCACGTTTGGCACGGTGGAGGCCTTGGCCACGGTGACCGTCAAGGCTCAGGTAAGCGGCCTTCTGGCCAAGGTCGCCTTCACCGAAGGCCAGGACGTCAAAGCCGGCGACCTGCTAGCGCTGATCGACACGCGCCCGTTTGAGGCGGCCCTGCACCAGGCCGAGGCTGCGCTGGCACGCACGCAGGCGCAGCGGTCGAATTCCGAGCGCGAGTTCCGCCGCGCGACTGACCTGTTCGCAAAGGGCTTCGTTGCCGAAACCAGCCGCGACCAAGCGGAGACGGCGGTGTCGGTGCAGCAGGCCTCCGAACGCGCCGACAAGGCCGCCGTTGAAAACGCCCAAATCCAGCTCGACTACTGTACGATCCGTGCGCCCATCTCCGGCCGCACCGGTCGGCGCTTGGTGGATCAGGGCAATCTTGTCGGCGCGAATATGACGGCCCTCGTCACAATCAATGCGATCCACCCGGTGAATGTGAACTTCGCCGTGCCACAGCAGGACATGGAGCGCCTGCAGAACTGGCGGAGCGCGCCGGACATCCGCGTTGAGGCCTCCCTGCCGGAAAGCGACGGGCTCATAGAGACAGGGCTGCTTGTGTTTCTCGACAACACCATCGACCGTGCAACCGGCATGCTCTTCTTGAAGTCCGAATTCCCCAATAAATCGAACCGGCTTTGGCCGGGACAGTTCGTGAATGTCTGCCTGCGCCTCGCCATCGAGACTAACGCCCTGGTGATCCCCTTCCGAGCCGTGCAGAACGGCCAGAAAGGAACCTACGTCTTTGTGGTCAAGCCGGATACCACCGTGGAGGCCCGTCCTGTGAAGATCGCCCGAAATGTCGATGAGGCCAGCATCATCGCCGAAGGTCTGCATGCCGGCGAGGTCGTGGTGAAGGACGGACAACAGCGACTGGGCCCGGGCACAAAGGTAAAGGTCGCCGGCCCGGGGGCCGTGCCGTCTGCGGAGCACGCCGCGCAATGAACCTCTCAGAACCCTTTATCCGCCGCCCCGTGATGACCACCCTGGTGATGGTCAGCATCCTTCTCTTCGGACTGCTCGCCTACCGCCAGCTTCCCGTCAGCGACCTGCCGAGCGTGGACTACCCCACGATCCAAGTCTCGGCCAACTTGCCCGGCTCCAGTCCCGACACCATGGCCTCGGCCGTGGCAACCGTGCTCGAAAAACAGTTTTCGACGATTGCCGGCATCGACACGATGACCTCGGTCAGCACGCTGGGGCGTTCGCAAATCACCTTGCAGTTCGCGCTGAACCGTAACATCGACGCTGCGGCGCAAGACGTGCAGGCGGCGATCGCGCGCTCGCAGCGGCAACTGCCGATCAACATGCCCGCACCACCCTCGTACCAGAAGGTCAATCCGGCGGACACCCCGTTTCTCTACCTGGTGCTGACCAGCCCCACGCAGCCGCTCTCGGCGCTGGATGAGTTCGGGCAGGTCCTGATCGGCCAGCGTCTTTCAACGGTCGATGGCGTCGCTCAAGTGCTGGTGTTCGGCAGCCAGAAATACGCGGTGCGTATCCAGGCTGACCCGCGTAAGCTGTTCGTCCACGGCCTCGCGCTGGACGACCTGCATGACGCCATCGTGGGCGGCAACGTCAACCTGCCCACCGGCATCCTCTACGGCCCCTCGCGCACGTTTACCATTCAGGCCAACGGACAGCTCACGTCAGGCGCTCAGTACGACGAACTGATCGTCGCGCGACGCAACGGCGTGCCGGTGCGGCTGCGGGATGTCGCCACGGCCAAGGACAGCGTCGAGAACGACAAGATCGCAGCTTGGTACCTTGACGCCCACACCAGCCAACGCGCGATTGTGCTGGCCGTGCAGCGCCAGCCCGGCGTGAACACGGTGCAGGTCGCCAAGACCGTGAAGGCGCTGCTTCCGAAGCTACAGGCCCAACTGCCGCCTTCAGTCGGGCTCAAGATCCTCTACGACCGCAGCATCCCGATTCAGCGCTCCGCCGACGATGCGCAATTCACCCTGCTGTTGACGCTCGGCCTCGTCGTGCTCGTGATCTTCATCTTCCTGCGCTCGTTCGCGGCAACCGTCATCCCGTCGCTGGCGCTGCCGATGTCCATCATCGGCACCTTTGCCGCGATGCGGATGCTGGACTACAGTCTCGACAATCTTTCGTTCATGGCCCTCACGCTGGCGATCGGCTTCGTCGTGGACGATGCCATCGTGATGCTGGAAAATATCGTGCGTCACATGGAAATGGGTAAACCGCGCTTGCAGGCGGCGCTCGATGGCGCACGGGAGGTCGGCTTCACCATCGTCTCCATGACCCTCTCGCTCGCCGCCGTATTCATCCCCGTGCTCTTCATGGGCGGACTGGTCGGCCGCATCTTCCGCGAATTTGCGATGACCATCGGCGCGGCTGTGATGATTTCGGGCGTGATCTCGCTGACGCTCACCCCCATGCTCTGCGCGCGCTTTCTGCGCGAGCCCGATTCGGTGCGCCACGGCCGCCTGTACACCTTCACAGAGAGCGGGTTCCAAGCCCTGCTGAACGACTACGACCTGACGCTGCGCTGGGCCCTGCGCCACCGCCGCGCAGTGATGATCTTTTCCGCCGTCATTCTGGCGCTGACCTTCAAGCTGGCGGGCATGGTCGGCAAAGGGTTCTTGCCCGCCGAGGACCAGGACCAGATCACGATCACCACCGAGCCCCCCGAAGGCACCGCACCCGCGACCATGTTCAAGCTGCAGCAGGACGTGGCGGACATCGTGCGTAAAGACCCCGACGTGCTCGACACGATGACCACCACCAGCACCAGCAGCGGAAACCCGAACAACGGCCGTTTGCTCGTTCATCTTAAGCCGTGCACCGAACGCCGCGCGACCGCCGACCAGATCGTCCAGCGGCTGCGCCTAGGGCTCGCCGCTTTACCCGGCATCCGCGCGTTTCCGCAGGTGCCCCAGACGCTCCAGATCGGCGGGCGCATGAGCAAGAGCCAGTACCAGTACTCGCTACAAGGCCCCGACATCGGCGAGTTGAACCGTGTGGCGAGCCTCGTGCTCGAGCAGATGCAGGGCCTGCCAGGATTCCTGGACGTCACCAGCGACATGCAGCTGAAGAATCCCCAGCTCGATGTCCAGATCGACCGCGACCTCGCATCCTCGCTGGGCGTATCCGCCTCCGCCGTCGAGAACACGCTGCTCAACGCCTACTCCTCCAGCCAGGTATCAACCATCTTCACGCCGAACAACCAATACCAGGTGCTTCTGGAACTTCTGCCGGAATACCAGCGGAATCCGGCCGCGCTCTCGCTGCTCTATGTGCGCTCAGATACCGACGCTTTGGTGCCGGTCACAACGCTAGCCAAGCTGCGCGAAGGCTATGGCCCGCTGAGCATCAACCACTCCGGGCAGCTTCCCTCGGTTACGCTGTCTTTTAACCTGAAGCAAGGAACCTCGCTCAGCGAAGCTGTAGCCGGTATCGAGTCGGCCGCCAAGACCCTGATCCCACCCACGATCACCACGAGTTTCCAAGGCACGGCCCAAGCTTTTCAGTCCGCTATGCAGGGCATGGGCATGTTGTTGATTCTCGCCATTATCGTGATCTACATCGTCTTGGGCATTCTGTACGAGAGTTTCTTGCACCCCTTGACCATCCTGTCCGCGCTGCCCTTCGCAGGCGTTGGCGCACTGCTGGCGCTGTTGCTGTTTGATGCGGAGCTGTCCCTTTACGCGTTTGTCGGCATCATCATGCTGATCGGCCTCGTGAAAAAGAACGGCATCATGATGATCGACTTTGCGATTGAGGCGCAGCACCGGGACGGCCTCAACGCAGAGGAAGCGATCCACCGCGCCTGCCTGACCCGTTTCCGCCCGATCATGATGACCACGGCCGCAGCCCTGATGGGCGGGCTGCCGATCGCGCTCGGCTACGGCGCCGGCGGTGACGCACGCCAACCGCTCGGACTGGCCGTGGTCGGCGGACTGCTCTTCTCGCAGACTCTGACCCTGTATGTCACACCCGTCTTTTTCCTCTACATGGAGAAGCTGCGGCTCCATCTGTCGAAAGCCCCATGACCCACACACCTGAGATTCTCGCTCCCGCAGGCGACATGACCTGCCTCCAAGCCGCGCTCGACGCGGGTGCTGACGCCGTGTACCTGGGCCTTGAGAGCTTCAACATGCGGCAGATGGCTACCCGTAATTTCACGCTCGCAACCTTAGCCGAAGCCGCGGAGCGTTGCCGTGCGCGCGGCGTGAAGCTCTACCTCACTCTGAACACGCTTCTTTTCGAGCACGAGTTGCCCGCGCTGACGGAAACCCTGCACGCTGTCAAGCCCCACATCGATGCCGTTATCGTCGCGGACTGGGCCACCGTCGAAGCGTGCAAGCGTTTCGGCATCCCCTTCCACATCTCGACACAGATGTCCTGTTCCAACTCGGCTTCCGCACGCTTTCTCAAGGCCCAGGGCGCGAGCCGCGTCGTCCTCGCGCGCGAGTGCACGCTGGACGAGGTTGCGGCCATCGCCGCCTCTTCCGGCATCGAGATCGAGACGTTTGTCCATGGCGCGGTCTGCGTGGCTATTTCTGGCCGCTGCCTGCTTTCGCATGATGCCTACGGCTGTTCCAGTAACCGCGGCGAGTGCCACCAGCCCTGCCGCCGCGAGTTTCTGATCCAAGAGGTGCGCGAGGGCGATAACGCCAACGCGGCGTTCGTGGTCACCCCTCATATGGTTCTATCGGCGCGCGACCTCTGTTCGCTACCCTTCGTCGATAAACTCATGGCGGCTGGCATCGCCTCGTTCAAGATCGAGGGCCGCGCGCGTAACCCCGAGTATGTGAAGGCGGTGGTCATTGCCTACCGCGCCGCCGTCACCGCCGTCACCGACGGCACCTTCACGGCGGCGCTCGCACAGCGACTGACCGCCGACTGTGCCAAAGTCTACCACCGCGAGTTCGGGTGCGGCCTCTACCACGGACGTCCCGGCGCGAACCAGTTTACGGATACGG
>JBBRJN010000004.1:0-20848 GCA_038219365.1 Kiritimatiellia bacterium
AAGCAGCTTCGTTTTCTCGACGGCGTAGCCATGGAATACAATGACCAGCGGCGTCGCAGGTCCGCGATCACAGAGCCATATCGATAGTGAGCCGCCATCTGCCGCCGTGAGCGTCCGAGCCTCGCACGCCGGATCGAGCTCCGACGGCTTCCTGTCACTCACGGGACGTGCCACGCGGACACCGCGCAAAAGGACCTTCAGCGTGTCCGCGACTGACAGATGCTCGGGCTTTTTCTTTCCAGCGTCCTCGGCCGCCGTATAATGGGTCATCGCATAGGCGTGATTATAGGCCAACACATTAAGCAGCCCGAAAACAATCGCAAACCCGGCACCCAGAAACCATAACCCGATTTTCGTTCGGCGTTTCAACCCCTTCTCCCTTCTTCGTAACGCGGGCGGAGCCCGCAACCCAAAATCTTCACCCTACAGAAAAGTTGCACTGGGCCGGCGGACGGCTCGGGAAGCCATCCGGACGCGGCCACACACGCCGTGAACACGGACTCCGTCGAATGAAAAGCGCACATCCGAGACGCTGCAAAGACGCGTCCGGACGTTTCCCCGAAACGTCCGCAGGACACTGCGGCAGCTACGTTCTTCCCCTCACCGGATCGGCACGGTGCCGGATTTGTCAACCGTGTAGCCCCACTTTTCGATATAGGCAGGCCCCGGTAGAAAGCCATCATTCGTTTTCTTTAGGAGTTTTTGCAACTCCAATTCCAGCCTCGCCTGCAAGCCCGCGTGCGCCGGCTTGTTGGCCAGATTCACAAGCTGGTAAGGATCGGCTTCATTGTCGTACAGCAGCCAGGGGCCTTGCAGATCGCGCACATAGGTGTGCTGCCGCGTGCGCACGCCGCGATACTCGCGCCCGCCCTTTTCGCGCAGCCACTCGCCAAAGGGCGTAGGGCAGGAGATAAGAACCGGATTGTCCTCTGGCGCAACCGCGCCCCGGATCAGGCCCGAGAAGTCATCTCCCTGCACCGAGCCGGGGATCGGCACGCCGCTCAGGCCCAGCAACGTCGGCATGAGGTCCGGCGTATTGATCGGCAGATCGAGCCTGCGGCCCTTGGGATGGACGGCAGGGTAACGCACAAGGAGGGGGACGCGGATCGACTCGTCCCACGGCTTCTGCTTCCGCCGCTGCCCGTGTGAGCCCAGCATGTCGCCGTGGTCCGAGGTGAAAACAAAGATCGTGTTGTCACGCTGGCCGGTATCGTCAAGCGTCTTCAGAAGCGCACCTAGGCAGGTATCCATCGCCGTGATATGCGCATAGTAGCCCGCCAAGTCTTTTCTGGAATCGCTTTGCACGTTCGGGCGGAGTTCCAACTTCTCGGCCTCGAACAGCTTCTTGAATTCCTCCGGCGCAGTCTCGTAAGGATTATGCGGCGGGCCCCACGCGAGAATCAAAAAGAAAGGCTTCGCGTTCTTGGCCTGCTCAGAAACGTAGGCCTGCGCATCCTGCGTCTGCGCGAGCACGTCATACCCTGGCCAGATGCGCTGGACCGGATCATTCGCCGCATAGTAAGGCGACCGGTTGTAGTCGTGGGTACACTCCAACACCTTCCAGTAATCGAAGCCCTGTCGCCGCTCAGGCGGGATGTAGGCGCTGCGTCCGTGCCCGTCCAAGTGCCATTTGCCGATGTAGCCGGTGCCGTAACCCGCCTTCGTGTAGGCCTGCGCAAGGGAGGTCGCACGCGTGCTGAGGCAGAGATCGTTGAGAAAGAGGCCGTGCGTCAAAGGATACTGGCCGGTGATCAGGCTCGCGCGATACGGCGTGCAGACAGGACAGCACGATACGGCATGGGTGAAGTTCACGCTCTCGGTCGCCAGCTTATCCAAGTTCGGCGTCTTGCCTTGCAGGTTCGGGTCGCCGGCATAGCCGCACGCCTGCGCACGCCACTGGTCTGCAAGGACGAACACCACATTGGGTTTCTTTTTGGCCGTCCCCGACGGAACTGAATCGGAGGCGCACCCCGCCAGCAACCCCGCTGCGGCCATTCCCGTCGCCACCAGAAACCTCCGCCTGCTGCTCGTGTTTTTTTCTGTCATTGGACTCCCTTTGTGGCATGGGCGTCCCGCCCATGTCCCGAATTCTCACGGGCGAGACGCCCGTGCCACACACATCACCCCTACTTCTCCCAGCTTTTTTTCAACTCAACAATCGTTGCATCCTTCACCCCGGTTTTGCCTTCCACCGTGTTCGCTTCCAACGAAAAGCGCGTACCGGGGCTGTCGATCTGGAAAGCCACGGCCGCGTTCGTGCTGTTGTTTACCGGATACCAAGCATACGCGTGGTCGCGGCGTAACACAACCCCGTCGCACCCCTGGGCCACATGATACGCGACGGGCGCGTCGCGGACGACATTCAGCTCCACCACCGTGCCGACCACTGACGCCGAGGTGTCGGTCTCGCCCTCGCTCTTCCTGCTGGTGACGATGACCCCGTTTTGGCGCGAACGTGTAAACGAGTTATGGCGCAACACATTGCCGAGCGCCCTTGGAAACTCAATCGGCAAGCCCGCCGCGTCACCGCTTGTGACCAGCGCCCCGTCGCTGCACTCGTCCGTGCGGTTTCCCTCTGCCAGGTTCCAGAAGAGCGGGCTCACCCCGCGGTTCCATGTGCGCGGCATTGACGACGCCAGCGTCGAACAATTGGCGTAAAGAAAGAGCCCCGGCTTGCGCTGCCGCTCGATGGTGTTTCCCGCGACCACGTTTTCTACGCAGGAGATCCAAAGCTGCACCCCCGTCATGCCGTCTGACGTGTGGTTGCCGACGATCAGGTTCCGATAGAACATCGTGCCGACCGCCACTACCGAGCCCGCTTGCGGCGCGACACGCCACGGACGGTCCACCGCAAGCCGCTCGCCCGTGCGACCCATCACCCGCCGCGTCTGGCCCTGTCCCGGTCCCGCGAAGACCGTAACGTAGTATTCGCCGATCGGCGGCTCATCCGTACCGTCGTCAAGGTCCGGTGGCCAGAAGGGCGTTTCGCGCCCTTGTGCATCGTGCGCCAGCTGTTCGCGCTTCACGCTCCCCAGCCGCCCGTCCGGCGTGGGCGTCAGCGTCGCTGGCAGCGTCACGCTCTGCTCATCCGCACCGGCCAACGCGCCGAAATACATCGTGCGGTGGTTGCCCTCGAAGAGAATCATTTCGCCGACATTCTGATCCGTGCCCGCTACGCCGCCAAAGCGCGCCTGCCCCGCCTTGCCCACGATCTCGACACCGTTGTCCGCAAGCCAGTTGTGCGCGACCGAGCCGTGTCCCGTCGAGAGCCAGATGAGGCGGCGCGCGGTCGGCCCGCCAGCCTCCGCTCCCGGTGGCGACGCCACCCTATTGCCCTCGATCACGCACTCCTCGACCGGCTCGGTGCGCCCGAGAATCGCCGCCTCCGAATTGCCGCCGTAGCGGGTGACCGACACCAGCCGGTTGCGGACAAACGCCGTCTGCCTGACGCCGGACAAGAAGAGCGGCGTCCGGCCCCAGAGCTCGCTGTCGCAGACCGTTCCGCCGCGCAGATTACGCACGTAAATCCCGCAGTTCTCCGCCTGCTTGCCCTCGCAGTCCGCAATCCGCACGCGCCGCACCTGGCACCCGCTGACCCACTCGCCCTGCGCCTTCGCGCTGATCGCAACACCTTGGTTGACCTGCGCGTTGCCCAGTACGGTCAGGTCCACCAGCGCGGCATGATCTCCCGACAGCCACACCGCCGCACGGTTGGAGCGCGGCAGCACGCCGTCTTTGCACGCGAAGCTCACGCACGCCTCGCCCTGAATCACGATGCTCGTTTGCGTGTCGGTCGGCCACGGCTTGTCGGAGGGAATTCCCTGTGGCATGGGCGTCTCGCCCATGGCTTCCACGGGCGAGACGCCCGTGCCTCGTGGGCTCAGCCTCAGCACAAAGGCGTCGAGCGACATGCCGCCGCCGCCAGTGTTCCGCCAGACCAGCGTATGCTTGCCAGCCTTGATGTCCAGCTCGGCAGACCGGGTCCATTTGAAGACGCCGAAGCCGCCGGTATTCGGCAGATTTTCAAGCGCCACCGGCGCACCGTCATCGACCTGAAGCGACGACTTGCCGCTGATGCCCGCCAGCTTCCAAGGCGACATGTCGGTGCCATAGCGCAGCCAAACGTTCCAGCGGCCGGACTGGGGAACGCGGAGGTCATAGGTCAGCGTGTCGCCCGGCGTATGGATCGCGCCGGGCGCAAGCCCCCAGCCCGCGGCTTCGAAGCGAGAGAACGACGCGGCAGGACTGGTCACCAGTTCAAGTGTCGTCTGGTCTCGCCCCGCACCGGCCAGCGTCACATTCGCAGGAATCCGCAGCGTGCCGATGAATTGGAAATGCCCCGGCGGCAGGCGTACGCTTCCTCCGCCGCGCTCAGCCAGCGCATCCAACGCGCTCTGAATATCGTCACCGGCCTTAAGCCGCTTCTCCGCTTTCGGGCGCACGCAGGGCTTGGCCACGTCGAGCCGCAGCGGGCCGCCCCAGCCCCAGTCGCCGCCACGTCCGCCATGGACAAAGAGCTCATAGGAGCCGGGCTCGATCTCCGCAGGCAGGGAGCAGGTCAGCGTGTACTTGCCCGTTTCGGTGACCGTGAGCCAGCGACCAGGCTTACCCGGTGCGCAGAGCCAGACAAAGGCTTTCCTGCCATCGGGACGGCAGGCGAGATTGCGGCCGAAAATGCGCAGCGTCGTGCCCTCAGAGACCGACGACGATAACCAGCCGGAGGCGTGCTGCGCTGCGGCGACCTGCGTCGTCCACCATGGCTGGGGCGCATTGATGACGATGGGGGCGGAACAGCCCGCCGCGTTCTTGACAGCCAACACCATCGGGCCGTCGAATGCGTGTTCAGGCACAGTCACCGCCAGATAGCCATCCGTCGCGAGCTGGACCTTTGCCTTTACGGCTTGACCCTTCGGCGTGTCCGGATGCGTTCCCCAGACAAGGACCTCCTGGGTCAGGTTCGTGCCCACTAGAAACAGCGTTTCGTCCGGTCCCGCCTCTTGGCTATGCTCGTAGATCTGAGGCGCGCCCGCGGCGTTCGGCCACGAAGGCAGCTCAAACCGGTCCCCCGGCGGCACGGTGCCCTGCGGGCTTGGCGGCAACGCCGCATGGAGTGTAACCGCGACCAGCAGCGAACCTGAAACCTTCCAAGCCTTTCTCATCGTACTCCTTTTTCGTCGTCGCTCATGTGGCATGGGCGTCCTGCCCATGGCCACGCTCATCACGGGCGAGAAGCCCGTACCACATAACGTTTGACTTAATCCAAGTGGAAAACCTCTTCCATCCCGGCCCACCACTCTTCCGGCGCACGGTCGACCAAGGGCGCATGGCAGGGCTTGCAGACCGCCCACCAGCGCTGCGTCTCAGGGTCCGCCGCCATTCTCGCCATGTCCCCCGCGAAATCGTTACCCATATATTCAAAATAGCTGAAGAGGTAGTGATGCCCGTCCGGCAGCATGCGTAAATAGATGGAGTAGTTCTGAATGTGGCACTGCTTAACCATGTTGAGCACGCCCGGCCAGCCCACCGCATGCAGGCGCTTATATTCGTCCAGTTTGTCTGGCTTAACCTCGATCACTGATCCGTAACGTTGCATGTTCCTCCCCGCTCGCTAGCGCCATCCAATTCATGACCCGTCCCTTAGTTCGCTCTTGGTTGATGACGTTAAGGTGTTTGTTCCGCGCCTTCGCAGCGCAGTGTACCGGCCGCCGCTTGGTTGTGTCTCAGGAACACGCCGCTGGGGCCGCGCTCGACGCGGATGCCGCTGTCCGGATGCGCAAACGAGCAGCCTTCCACGATAACCTCGCGCAGCGCGCCTTGAATCGTGACGCTGCCGCTGTTGTCGGCGTCCAGACGCTCACGGCGATGGATCACGTTCTGCGTGACCTGACCGGCAAACGCGCCTGCCGGACGCACACTGCCGCCCATGATGATCGAACTCAGGCCCTCGCTCAGTTCGTTGTCGAAGAACTGCACGCCAAAGTTCGGGCACAAGTATTCTGGCGCGGCCATCCCGTAGTTGAGCATGTCCGCGCAGCGCACCAGCCGGTTGTCCGCATAGATGATGTCCAGTGCCGTGCCGAAACCCGCGTTGACCCAGTTGGCGTCCTCGAAGCGGTTGCCGATCATCAACGCCCGTCCGCACAGGGGGACAATCGTGATCACGCTGCGCTCGTTCGGTGCGACACCAAAGGGTTCCGTAAGCGTCCATTCGCGCCCGGCAAACGAGGCCACACGGCGCCACTGGCCGCTACCTTTTCCGCTGACCACACAGACCACCGCCTTGCGCCAAAGGGCGCTGCGCGCATCGGCCCATTTCTCAAAATGCGGCTCAGCCGCAAGGGTCAGCCGGTTTCCTGTGATCGACGCCAAGGTGCCTTGGTAAGCCGTGCCGCCGCGGTCAAAGGTATATGAGAAATCAGCCTGATGCACGTTCTGGGCCTCGTGTCGGTTGCGTGCGTAGTAGATGTCCTGCCCCACCCCTGCGATGTTCTGATACGCCGTGGGGTAGGTGCTGACAAACTGATTGTCCTCGACGACCACCCCGCGTGCGCCGCCGAGGGAGCAGGGCGATTTTCCGGCGAGGATGCGGTTCCGCGCGACAACGCCGTATTCGCCCAGCTTGAGACCTTCACCTTTGGCGATGATGTCGCAATCGCTCACCTCGAAGTTGTGGCCCAGCCGCGCCACTAGCCCTTCCGGACGCTTGTTGCCATCCAAGGCCCACAGGTGGTCGACCCGCACGCGCACCCGTCGCAGCCGGACGTCGCCAAAACCGTCGATCCCTGTGCGATGCTCCAAAGGCAGATACAGGCTCATGTCCTCGATGGCGAAAGCGGGGCCGCTGATCAGGCTGGCTGGCGGCTTGGCCTCGGCTTCCTTGGCAAGCCCCTTGTCGCCTCCCCCGTCGAGATTGAATTTACCGCTGCCCCACCACAGCGTCACGAGCCCCATGCCCTCACCTTTCAGAACCGTGCGCGGCGGCACCTCAAGGGGACCGCTGACGTGATAGCGGCCGGCCGGAAAATAGACAACGCCTCCGCCGCTGGCCTTGGCTTTGGCCAGTGCAGCGGAAACGCCCTCGGTGCGGTCAACCGGCTGACCGTACTTGAGCAGCGTGCGGCGCATCTGCCGGACCGCATCGGGACCGGAGGGCGCGAGCACGCTGTAGCTGTTGGTCGGCCAGGGCGCGGGCGCGGTGACGGTGACCGCGCAAGCCTCTCCCCAAGCGCCGGAGCCGCCTTGACCGCTGTGCAGGTGAACGGTGTAATCGCCGGGCACCAGATCACTCGGTACCGAGCAGCGCACCGCCCAGCCGTCGGCAGCTTCGGCCTTTAGCACAAAGTTCTTCCCGCTGGCAGAACTCAGTCGCACGCGGACGCTCGCCTTATCATTGCCCAAGCACTTGCCAAAGAGGCGCAGCCAGCCGCCGGGCGTTGCGCCGGGGCCGGCGTCGCCCTGCAGCCACCAGACATCAGGACGGTTCAACAAGACTGTTGTCGAGCGTATGCCGTCCACCACAACCCGGCAAGCGAACACGCCGGGGCGCACGTCGGCAGGGACGACGAACTTGAGCGTGTCGTCGGCTGGCTGGAGTACGGGCAGCTTGACCCGCGTCAAAGCGGACGGTGCGGCACCCTCGGGGTCGCCGTCAGCCAGCCGTGCAAACTCGACCGCCGGCTGAGCGCCGAACCCGCCGCCGCGAAGCAGCACGGTCTCATCGGGTCGCACGGGGTCAGAAGCCCAAGTCAGTTGGGGCGCGTCTGCTGCAACGCAGGGAAAGCCGGCTGCGAGCCCGACGAGTGACACGATGACGATCCAGTGACTTTTGCTCGTTCTCATGGCCTGCCTCCCTGGGCGGACGGCACCAGCAATTCGTCGTCCACGGCACCGCTGAAGTCTCGCAGACGGAAATAGGTCGCCCGGCCATCGGGGTCGGGAAACTCCGTCAGCGTAAGTTCGTAGTCGGCCTTCTGCGCGAGGCTGAAGCCCGGTTTCCACGCTTGCACGCGGCAGCCGACGCCGTCGGGCCGCACGGCTATGTTCGCCACGGGCTCTCCGAAGGACGCGGGGTTGAGCGCGATGTAGCCGAGTTCGGTGCCGTCGAGTTTGGCGAGGCCCGGATTCTGCGCGGGGTTGAGGCAGAAGACCTGCGGACCGCGCATGACCGCGACGCGGCCGGCCTGGCGCTGGCGGCCTTTCACCAGCCGCCACCGCATCGGCAGCTCGAGCGTGACGCAGTCTCCGGATTTCCATTCGCGCCGAACCTCAAAGAACGTGCCCGGAGCAACACTCCCTTTGGCGGGTTCGCCGTTGACGGCGACCGTCGCACCGGAGGCCCATGCGGGAATGCGCAATCGCAACGCGAACGTCGTTGGCTCGGCCGGGCCGAGCGTTAGGCGAACCGTTCCTTCGCTCGGATACCCTGTCTCCTGACGCACAGTGAGCGCGATTTCCTTGCCGACCTTCAGAGTCGCCTGCGAGGGCGCATACAGATTCACGGCTAAGCCGTCCGGCGTCTTGTAATAGACCATGGCCGGCAGTTCGGCGATGATGCGGCGGTAGTTGCACGGGCAGCAGTACGTGTCGGTCTCCCAGTACGTGCGGGTGCCCTCCAGTGGCGCAAAGTAGCGCAGGCGTCGGCCGTCTGGAGATTGGGATGCAAACAGCGCGTTGTACATCGTTCGTTCCATCAGGTCGCCCAGACGCGCGTCGCCGGTCGAGCGGAGCCGGTTATCGTACACGCGCATCTGATAGGCCAGCGCGCAGGTTTCGCCCACGTCGCCGCGGGCGTCCTGATCGTCTGTCCAGATCTCGCACTGGCCCGCGCTGCCGGTCACGAGCAGTCCGTCCCTGCGGGTCATGAAGTCGAGCGCCCGCTCCGTCGGACGGGTCAGCCGGGGATCCGGGCGCAGGGCGTTCAACTCAAGCTGGGCGAGGCACCGGGCCATATAGGCGTAGACGTGGCCTTCGATTCCCTTCCGCCTCCCGATCACGACTCCCAGGTCCCATTCCGGCAGCGCCCGCGTTCTCACGACGAAATCGAGGTAGGACGGTTCCCCCGTTTCCTGATGCAACCCGAGCAGGGCACGCTCGACCCCGGTGAAGGCGACATGCGGCGCGACCTCCGCGCCTTCGCCCCAGCCTTCAGGTAACACGGACCAGTTCTTCAAGACATAGTCCGCCGCCTTGCGCGCGGCCTCGAGCGACGGCCTCTCGCTAAAGTAACGGTAGTCGCTCAGCAGTCCGCCGATCACATAGCCCAGCTCGTGAACATCCCACAGCGTCTTAATTCGCTGGCTTGCCGGAAAAAGGCCGATGTACCCGTCCGCGGCCTGACACTTCAGCGTCTCTGCGACCAGTCGCCTCTTCAATTCGAGCGCCTGCTGATTTCCGGAGTAGGCCGCGAGTTTCACCGCCGAGTCGATCAGCTTGCCTAAGCCGATGTAGCTCGTCTTGCCGTCCTGCATGCGAAACGGCGGCAAGAAGTCCCGCTCCACATCGAGCTTCAGCAGGTTGTTAGTGATCGTGACCTCGATGCGCCGCCCGATCTCGCCGCCGACCTTCACGTCGCGCAGATTGAGTGGCGTCAGCCGATCGGCGGCCGCGCACGGGAGAGCCCGCACCGCGAGAGCCAGAAAAGTTATTGATAACCCGAGTGTTTGTTTCATTCCGTCCTCAGCACCATTATTTCGACTTTGCGGAAATCGACGGGCTGCCCTTCGCTTTGCAGTGCGATGAAGCCCTCTCCCAGCAGCTTGCCCACTTGGAACATCTTGGGGTCATATCCGGCCACGACCCCTCCTCCGATCTGCGGCTGACTGTATTCCAGCACCTTTTTGCCGTTGACGATGTGGACGATGCTCGTGCTGCCGTGCACGATGGCCTCGGCCCGCACCCATTCGCCCGGCTGATACGTATCGGCACTCGACTGAATAATGTGGGCTTCCGTCAGCTTGCCGTTATAGACCACGTGGGTGCCGGGCGTGCAGACACATCCGGTCGCGCGCGGCTTGCCGTCTGGCAGACCGGCCAGAAATTGAAATTCAATGGAGATCGGCCAGTTCTGATCGAGGAGGATCGTCTTGGGGTCCTGGGAGTGGAGCATGACGCCGCTGTTGAGCACGGCGTAGCTCGGTGCGCCGCGCTGCAAGTTGCCCACAAAGCGGTATTCAACCGCCAGACGGTAGTGCGAAAATGGCTGCTTGTAGTAAAGGTGCCCGAAGCGGTCGCCGTACTCGCCGTACTGGTCATACCGCACTTTGATCAGCCCGTCTTCGACACGGAAAGTGTTGCCGTAGTTATCGTTGAGCGCGTGATGGTTCAGTTTGACGATCCAGTCCTTGAGGTCCCTCCCGTTGAAGAGTTGTATCCATTCACCCTCGCGGTCGGCGGGTGCGCACGTCTTCTGGCTCGCTTCCGGATGAAAGCAACCGAGGATGCAGGTCAGCACCAGCAAGCCGGTGATTTTGCCGACTGAAAGAAGATTGGAATTCATTTAGTCACCTCCTGTTTCTTCTCGGGGGCCGCAGGTGCTGTAAGACGGTCAAACTCGAGCTTGATGACCCAGCCGGCGGGCGGCCGGTCATTGCCCCACCTCCCTGACCCCGTTACACTTCGGATAGCCCGAACACCCCAGAAGGGGTTGCCTTGGTTCTTCCCTCTTTTTGCCGTGCGCACCTTGAGCGGCAGGTTGAGCCGCACGCGCACGTCGCGCAACGGCACGGGCGACTCGAAGACCGCCGGATGAGGGGGCAACGTGCGGTTTGCAGACCCGTTGATCACATGTCCTCCGGCGGTTTAAGCGGTTCGATATGCACGTTGGCAATCGTATCGTCGCCAAAGCGCGTGCGCAACTTCTGCTCCAGTTCGGAAACGACGGCATGCGCCTCCGCTACGCGCATTTCGGGGTTCACGCGGACGTGCAGATCGATCACCACCGTCTTGCCCACGGTGCGGGTTCGCAGGTTATGCGGATACGAGATGTCGGGAAAACTCAGCGCCATCGCCTCTATTTCAGTGTGAATTTCCGAGGAGAGTGACCGCTCCGTCAAGCTGCCAATCTGATCTTTCACGATCTCTACCGAGACTTTTATCAGCAGAAAACTGACGACAATCGCGGCGATCGGATCCATGATCGTCCATTCGGCGCCCAAGAAGGTCGCAGCGCCAATGCCGACCGCCGTGCCGACCGATGACATGGCATCCGACCGATGGTGCCACGCATTGGCGATCACCGCGTCGTTCTTGATCGCGCGACCCACGATGACCGTCTTTTGGTAAAGGATTTCCTTGGCTATGATCGATGCGATAGCGGCCCAGAACGCAATCTGAGCAGGTTTTTGAATAGGCGCCCCCCTCACCGCGTCAAAGATCGTGTGAATCGCGTCCCAGCCGATCTTGATGCCGACAAGAAGCAGAACCAGCCCCACCACAGCCGCAGCAACCGTTTCATACTTGCCGTGCCCATAGGCATGGTCGTCATCTTTGGGTTTACGGGAAAACCGGATGCCGATCAGGACAGCGATGTCTGTCGCAAAGTCAGACAAGGTATGCACCGCATCAGCAATCATCGCTTGGCTGTTGCCGAGAAAACCTGCGGCAAACTTCACACTAAGCAAGATGACGTTGACTACGACACCCACGTAGGTGATGTGGATGGCGCGCTCGGCCCGTTCGTTTAAGTCCATTAGAAATCATTCCTCACTTTTCGTCGTATTTTAACACCCGCACGTCACCCGCGTCCATGTTCAGTTCCACGGTTGGCCCGTTGCCGAGCCGCTGACCGTCCAGTGCGTCGGCGACGGGACCGTTACGCCCCGTGTCGAACAGCACCACACCGTTCGTGTGAGCCTGCACCGAGAGATAGCCTTCTGCGGCCCAGAGCGCCGGCCCCGGCTGCGTGAAGAGATGCACACCCGACGCTTTCGCGATCGCATGCACCAGTTCGGGCGTCAGTTGCGGCACGCCGACGAACACGTCAAGGCCCGCCGACGAGCGTCGCATCGCCACAGCGGGCGAACCGTCGGAATAGGCCGCCAGCACCTCGTCAGGCGTCGCTGTGACAGAGAACAACGGCTCGATCTTCGCCTTGGGTCCCCACGCCTGCGTGAGACCATGCTTGCGCCCGATTTCAGTCGGCGTCACTTCCGCCGTCGGCAGACTGACAGCCTTGGCGGCGAAGCCCGTAACCTCTTTGATGCCGGCCACATCGGCGCGGTCTGGGTAGAGATAACCCGGTGCCCAGCACCAAACGCGCGTGACCTCCGCTGCGTGCCCCGCGCCGAACCAGCCCGACACCTTATTCCAGAACCCGGTCCCGTCTTCCGTTCGTAGTGGCGCCGTGAGGCGCTTCTCCTTGAGCGCCTGCCGCTGTTCGCCTGTCAGCCGCCACGCGGAAAGGAAGAACTGCACGCGCGCAGGCACTTTCCCTTCGAGCACATCCGACAACAGGTACTGCCCGTAGGGTGCGCCGCTGCGCCCGAGCGCAGCGCGACCTTCGTAGATCAGCGGACGCACAGCCAACGCCGAACCTCCCGTGAGGTGACACATGCTGTCCTCGTCGATGATCGCGGCGATCTCCGGGGTGAAGGGTTTATCGCGCCGTGCCATGGCCTCATCCACCGGGCGCAACCGCACGATCTCCTGCCAAATCGCGGCATCATTGAACCAGCCTTGGCCGGGCAGATCCATCCACCAGGTGCCAAAGCCGCGCAGCGCCGCCTGCGCCGTGTTGCGCAGCATCACCTCTTGCGTCTGCTTGAGATTGACCAGCCCACCCTCCTGCACATGTTCCTGCTTACGCGGGTCGAGATAGGTGCGCGAATCGTCCTCGTTGAGCCAGAGGATGCCCGCACGCTTCACACTCTCCGCTGCACTCATGGCGGGCGCGGTGCCCAGCCATGTGCGATCCGTGTAGGAGATCGGCGAACAGAGGATGTCGATGTCCTTACTCTTAAGCAGCGACCCGAGCGCATAGTGCCCGCTGGTCGGTGCGCCGTTGCCCAGCGGCGGAAATTCGAAGCCGTAGCCGTAGAAGAAGAGCACCAGCTTTTTGCCGTCCGTTCCGCGGCGGCAGGCCGACGCAAGCGCGGCCACGAAGTCGGACATCTCCTGCTGCTGGAGGCGGGCGAACTCAATGAGTCTGCCTTCGCGGGCGGGATCACGCAAGAACCCGTTAGGATGAGCACGACGCTCCTCCGCTGTCGGAGGCTCAGCCGTGGCGGCCGCAGGATCGCCTCGCTGTTTCAGCCATTCGCGAAATGCTATCCGTGTGGCCGGATCATACCCGCTGAGGGGGTGCGCCCACGAGTTATAGTAAAACCATTCACCCGTGTTCTGCCCACAGGGGTGCAGCCCCGCGAAGTTACCGGGGAACGTCTCGCACAAATGCCGCGCCAGCTTTTCGAGGTGAGCGCACATATCGGCGCGGTAGTCGCGATCCGAGATGCAGGCGACCGGGTAGACCGTCTTCCCATCGTACACCATCCGCGCCTCCGGGTGACGCTCCTGCCACCAGCCGGGCGCGTTGGCATCGAAGCGCGGCACCAGCAGCACCTTTGGATTCACGGCGATGATGCGGCGGCAAAGCGCGTCGACCGGTGTCCAGTCCTGTGCCTGCTCGGGCGGTGCCCAGCAGGTCGGTGCCGCAAACGAAACGAGGTCGACGCCTGCGTCGCGCGCAAAGGCCACTTGGCTGTAGAACGACCCCTGGGGTCCGCCGATGCGCACGTATCCACCGTCGTGGCGATAGACACAGGGCGTGATGAACGAGTCGGGCTTGCCGCGCACCCGGAATGTGCAACGGTAGGTGTGGCCCTTGGCAAAGGTCAGCCCACAGACGCTATGCAGGTGGAAGTCCGGCCACTTGCCGCCCCCCTTAGGAGCCGTCAGCGTGATGCGCAGCATGTCGGCCTCGATGACGGCCCGGCCCGTGGTGTTCTCGGCCCCGGTCGGCCAGACGTTCCAGACTTTCCTGAAGGTCTCAGGCGAGGTGAAACTGCCGGGTGGCAGCGCGTCCGCGCCGGTCCGCTGATCCACGATCCGCAGGTCGCGCAGCTCGAGTTCGGACGACTCGTCGGCGAAGCGGAAGTGCAGCGTACCGTTGCCCGGCACATCGGTATCGGGCGTGAATTCGAATGACTTCTCAGACTCGTTCTCGCCCACCGGCATGCGGGCGCTGTTCTCCGAACCCCAGAAGAAGCGCGGCGGAACCGGCTTGTCGTTCACGCAAAGCTGCGGGCCGCCCTCCGTGTTGCGGACGCGCACGACCAGCGGTTTTGCCTCGCCCACGAACAGGTTGAAGTTGCCCCACGCATCTGTCGCGGAAATGTCCTGTTCGCCCGTCTTGTCGATGATCGTCTCGCTGCCGCGCGTCAGCACAAAGCGCTGCGTCCCCGGGGCAAAAGGCATCGATAGGTGATTCACGCCAGCGGGCAAATCGAAGCTTTTCTCCGTCGTCCCGCTGTGGATGGTGAACCGCGCGGGCGCGGTGAGAAACAGCGAAGCGAAAACCTCATCCGCCAGCTTGTTCGCACCTCCGGGCAGCTTATCGGCTGACACGGCTTTGGGATGCAGGCGGTAGGCATAGAAAAGCGTGTCTTCGGATATCTTCGACTGCTTGCCGCTCTTGTACCACTCGATGTAATACCGGCTGGCGTCCAGCAAGGCCGCGTGCGAGAGCATCGGGCCCCAGTGACCGCTCCAAAAATGCGTTTCGTAGGCCGACCCGAACGGCGCGAGATAGGAGGCCTCGCCCCAGTCATTCCACGTCACCAGTTCCACCCAGGTGGCCTTGTCCCGGATCGCGCCCTCCCACTGACGGGCGAGGCCTTCGACCCCACGCGAGTCATAGACGCGGTAGTTGCCGCCGAGACCTCGGTAATACGGCGTGATGCCCGCCATGAAAAGCTTTCCAGCGCCCAGCCACTTCTGAGCGAGCCGGTGATTGCTCTCGGTGATTTGCGCGGGTGTGCCCGCCGCGCCGAAGTGGAAAAAGCCGTCCAAGTCCGCGCCGTGATCGCGAAACACCTGCTCCACCTGCGCCTGATTGGGCATCTCGGCGGCTGGCGTCGGATAGTAGAAGGGCACGTAGCAAATCGCGCGGTCGCCCGTAAACGCCTTGCGGACAAACTCCGTCTGCGTACGGCCGCCTCCGAACGTGGAGAGCACGGGCTTACCTTCGTGGCGGAACTGATTGGGATGCGTGCGGAAGGTCTCTACCATATCGCGCGTCTCTTCGGAGGTCAGGCCACTGGCATAGTCCGCCGATATGAAGAGCTTGAAATCAGTGCCCAGTTCCTTTGCGGCCTGATAAATCAGCAGAGAACGCTGCTTGTAGTGCGGCTCGCGCAACGTCCAGCCCCCGCAGTTCAGCGCGAAGCCATCGATTCCGGCGGACTGCGCGGCCCGGATTTCACGCTGGTAATCCTCGACCTTTGACGCCCCTCCATAGGTCGGAATGCAAACCATATAATGCGCGAAGACTTTCTTCGCGGCACCTTCGGCAAGAGCCATTTGCCCCACTGCCAGTACGCCCAACAAAACCCCATACACCCGTGATCGCATAGTCCCCCCTTTATGTCCCTTGACGGGTCGCACGCGGCTTCCGTCAAAAACTCCCCAAACAGTCCGAAGCCGCGTTTACCCTCTGGGTTCCCGCACGCGGCTATGACAGCGGCTATGCCGACCCCGTGCGCAAATGCTTCACCGCCTTTGCTGAAAGCGGCTTCAGCGAACGCCCAGACGCAAGAATAATCCCACACGCCAGCTCGAAGAACTCGGCGTTCTGGACGGCGTGATCAAAGTCGGAGGCCACCGTGATTTGCCCGTGATTGGCCATGACCGCCAGGTCATGCCTGGCCATCGCAGCGATCACCGCGTCCGCCAGTTCCGGCGAGCCCGGCGGCAGATAGGGCACCTGTCCGACCGGCCCGATATAGAAAGGAATCTCCGGGATCACATCGTAATTCACGCGCTTCAGCTTTTGACAAGCCAACGCTGTTGCGCACGGCGACTGATAATGCAGCACCACGTTCACATCGGGTCGCGCCCGCAGGATGCCTGCATGAAAAAGCACCTCGACCGTGGGCTTCACACCGTTGAGCGAGGCCCCGTCCGCGATCGCGCAAACCGCGATGTCCTCCGAGGTCAGGCGGCCCAGCCAGCTGCGCGTCCGCGTGACGAGCATGCGCCCGTCACCCACGCGCCACGACAGGTTGCCGCTGCTGCAACGCAGCAGCCCCCGGTCGGCCGCCTCGTGGCAAGCCCTGAGAAACGCATTCTGCTGCTGTCGGGATATGGCCTTCAAACGTACTCCCCTCCCCGCATGCCCCGCGTTAGTCCGTCACGCGCTCGATGCTCGCTCCCAAGCGCCGTAACTCAGTCTCGACCGACTCGTAGCCGCGGTCGATGCTGCCCGCGTTGTGGATCTGCGTCTCGCCTTTTGCGCAGAGAGCGGCGATCAACAGCGCCATGCCCGCGCGGATATCCGGGCTGGCCACGCGCGTGCCGTGAAGCTGAGCGGGACCGCTCACCACGATGCGGTGCGGGTCGCACTGCACAATGCGTGCGCCCATGCCGATCAGATGATCCACAAAATACATGCGGCTCTCGAACATTTTCTCAAAGAAAAGGGTCGTGCCGCGCGTCTGCGTGGCGAGCACGATCAGGACGCTCATCAGATCCGAAGGGAACATGGGCCACGGTCCATCCTCGATCTTGGGAATGGCGTCGCCGAAATCATACGCGGTCTTGAGCTTCTGCCGAGCGGGGAGCTTGATGGTTTTGGCCTCGCGGTCGATGATCCAGCGCACGCCAAACCGTTTGAACGGTTTTTCAAGCGCCTCGAAATCGGAAGGCTCGACATCCGCAATGGTCAGTTCGCCGCCCGTCACGAGGGCGGCCGCCAGATAGCTGCCTGCGTCGATATAATCCGGTCCGATGCGCTGCTCAGTGCCCTGTAGCGCCGCCACACCTTCAATGGCGAGGCGGTTGGTGCCGATGCCGGCGATCTTGCCCCCCATGGCGTTGATCATGCGGCAAAGATCCTGCACGTGCGGTTCGCACGCAGAATTGTAGAGCGTGGTTGTACCCTTGGCAAGGGCGGCCGCCATAATCAGGTTTTCGGTGGCGGTGACGCTCGCCTCGTCCAGCAGGATGTGTTGCGCTTCAAGCCCTTTAGCGGCCTTGAACGTATAGGCGCCGTTCACCTTCACCGACGCGCCAAGTTGACGGAGCCCGTCGAGATGGGTATCGATCCGGCGGCGGCCGATAACGTCACCGCCCGGAGGATAAAGTTTGGCCGAACCGCAACGGGCCAGCAACGGTCCTGCAAAAAGGATGGAGGAGCGGACCTTCCCGCACAAGGCTTTATTCAGGTGGGTGGACCGGATCTTCGCCGCGCAGATGCGCACGGTGCGCTTCTCTGTACTCAGATCGACCTCAGCGCCCATGTCGGCGATGAGTTCCAGCATGGTGCGGACATCGGCGATAATCGGCAGGTTGCTCAGGGTCACGGGCTCAGCGGTCAGCAGGCTCGCGGCCAGCATGGGAAGTGCGGCGTTCTTGTTGCCGGGCGTGCGGTGGATGCCGCTGATCGGCTTGCCGCCTTTGATGACAAATCGGGACATAATGGGGGCTCAGGGTTCAGCGTTCAGAAAAGAGGGGTGCGCGACTAATAAATCGCTCTCTTAAGCAAACCAAAAAACCGGCCAAAAGAACACAAAAAAAATGTCGGAACCGCATTTGCGTATGGTTTCAATAAAGTTGCATCATGTCCGCCATCGTCCGCTATGAAAACGAGCAGTCGCGGGGGTACCGGTTTTTTGATATTGTGCCGACACATCAGTATGAATTGGGGGAGGAATCTGAAAATGCGAGTCATGGCATCTGTTTTGGCGGTAGCGCTGGGGGGACTGACGGGTATCGGTGCGGCACGGGGACAGCAAACTCCGGCGAGTGCATGGCAGGCAGCTGCCGATGCGATCAAGAAGCACCCGGGGCTGGTGCGCTTCTATTCGTTCAAGAGCGCCGACACGGTTCAGCCGGATTTGTCGGGTGCCGCAACCACGATGACTTTCAAGCCCGACAATCGCTCGTCACTCACCACCGAGCCCGGCCGCGTCGCAGGCCTGTCCGCCGTCGTCCTTGACGGCGAGTCCTTCGAGGCGCCGGCGGTGCTGTTGCCGACCAATGCCTTCACCGTCATGTGCTGGATCCGTCCGGTCGGGATGGGCTCAAAGACAGGCAACAGCGGCAGCGTCAATGGCATGATCGCTTCGAGCGGCAGCGGCTACAACGACGGGTGGCGCCTGCTCGTATACGACTGGAAAACGCGCCAGCCTTCCATTGAGTTGGGCCGGCAGAAAGGCTCGTTCTCAGTGCAGGCAAGGGATGGCTTGAGCGCGGGCTTCTGGAATCATCTGGCGGCGACGTGGGACGGCACGCGGGTGCGCTTATACATCAACGGCATGCTCTCGACAGAGCAAGTTTACGAAGGCCAGTCTGTCGCGCCCAAAGCCACGCTGCGGATCGGCTTTTCAGGCTACGGAGTCGGCTCCCTCAAAATGGCGGTTGACGAGCTGGCGGTGTTCAGTCAGGCCTTGGCACCCGAAGAGGTCGCCGCTTTTTCGCTGGTCGGCGCACCGTTGCCGGAGCCGCTCAAAACGCTGGTCGCACACGCTCAGACTGCCGCGGTGGCGGGTGATTCCGCCGCCGCTGCGGCAGCCTATCAGGCCCTTGCGAGTGCGCCGGATACGCCGACCTCATGGAAGCTTTGGGCGCAGTTGGCAGCCGCACGCCTAGCTGGGGGACCCGGCGCGGCCAGGGCAAGTGCCGACACCTGCGTGGCGCTCTTCGAGAATACGGGCGTGCCCGCCCACCTGCGCGGCCAAGCGGTTGAGTTTTTGGTGCAGGCCAGCCGTAAAGGGGCCGAATTGCCAAGCCGGGTATTGTCAAAGCTGCCGGACTTTCTGGAACTTGACGCCGCGGAACAGCGCCAGTTCGGCCTCGCCTTAGGAGCCGCTTACGCACGCGAAAAGAAGTTTGACGCCGCCGCCGATGTGTTCAAGCAGTTGCTCGCGCTGAGCGACGACATGCCGCTTGAAGCCGCTGAGTTGCGTCAGCGTCTCGCACAGACGTTAGGTCAGGCGGGACATTTTGAACTCGCCCGTGAACAGTATGCGGCGCTGACGGCTGACACACGCTTGCCCGCCTATGCGCAGGGGCTGGCCGCGTTGGCCATCGGGCAAACATGGCAGCAGGAGAACAAGCAGGCCGAGGCGGTCACGGCCTACCAGTCCGCCGCCAGCCGGACCAATCAGCTCCCTCATCTCAAAGCAGAGGCCGAGGCGTGTGCCGCCGAGTGTGCCAACCTCCTTGCGGGCAAGCCTGCACGTGACCCCGAGGCGAGTCGCCAGCGGCTGCTCCCCCTGCCCAAACCGGCCCGCTCATATTTTGTTTCTCCCAAAGGCCGCGACGCGAACTCCGGCACGTTTGAAAAGCCCTTCGCCACGCTGGAGCGGGCGCGGGACGCGGTGCGCACGCTGAAAGCCAACGGCGTGCTGCCGCCCGGCGGGGCCGCAGTTTATCTGCGCGGGGGCACGTATACCGTGACCAACACCTTTGTGCTGGGCGAAGCCGACTCCGGCAGTTTCGGCGCGCCCGTCGTGTATTGCGCCTGGCAGGGCGAGAAACCAGTTTTCACGGGCGGTTTCCGCGTCAGAAAATTCAAAAAAGTCAGTGATCCATCCATCCTCGTGCGGCTGCCGCCCGAGGCGCGTGCTAACGTGCGCGTGGCGAATCTCAAGGCCCAAGGGTACACCGCCTTCGACGCGCAAAAGAGCTACGGTTACGGCATGAACAACACGACCATGCGCGAACTGTATCAGGACGGGCACCCGCTTCAAGTCGCGCGCTGGCCGAACGCCGACACGCTGAAAATCGAGGAGGTGCTTGATTCCACAAATCAGGTCTTCGCATGTAAGACCGACCGCATGGCGCGTTGGACAGAAGCTTCCGACATGTTGGCCAACGGCTACTGGACCCACTTGTGGGCGGCCTGCACCGTGCCGGTGGCAGCCATCGACCCGGCTAAAGGAACAATCCGGCTAAAGGAAAAGCCGGGCTACGGGATGGTCAAGGATCGACCGTTCTACGTGCTGAATCTGCTTGAGGAGATCGACCAGCCGGGCGAGTGGTTTCTGGACCGGGCGAGCGGACGGCTGTATGTGTGGCCCGTGAAACATCCCTGGTTCAGCGAACTCGTGCTGTCGCGCTGGGACAAGCCCTTCATCGCCGCCAGCAAGACGCAGGAGATCGTCTTCCAAGGCCTCACCTTCGAATACGGTCAGCAGCACGGTCTCGTGCTGGACGGCTGCATCAACACCACGGTTGCCGGCTGCGTGATCCGCCGGCTGGGCGGCACAGCCCTGACCGCTCTTCAAAACGCGAACATCAAGATTTACGGTAACGTGCTGCACACGCTGGGGCATACGGGCATGCACGTCAGCGGCGGCAACCGCAAGAACCTCGCCTCAGGGCAGATCGTCATCGAGAACAACGACGTGGGCAACGTCGGACGCTGTTCGCGCACCTATAATCCGGCCCTGCTGCTGGAAGGCTGTGGCGCACACGTGACGCACAACCACTTTCACCACGCACCCTCAAGCGCGATGCGCATCGAAGGCAACGACCACCTGATCGACTACAACCAGGTCGATCATGTGGTGCAGGAATCGGACGATCAGGGCGGCATCGATATGTGGGGCAACCCCTCCTACCGCGGCGTGGTCATCCGCTACAACCGCTGGCAGGACATCGGCGGCGGGGACATTCCCTGCGGGCAGGCGGC
>JBBRJN010000005.1:0-18106 GCA_038219365.1 Kiritimatiellia bacterium
CGCCCGTGCAAGATTCCGCCGTCACAACGGTCAACCCCTTCTCCTTGCAGACCTCCACCAGTCGCGCCTCAACCGTCCGTAGTCCCATATCCTTTATCTCAATCGCCATAAGCCCCCTTGTTAGCCGCGTTTTCCGTTTTACCCACCCGCGCCCGCCGCTGCGCCCGCCGCGATCAATCTGGAACTCAAACTTGACCCGGTCCACGCCTTCGGGAGCTTCGCCTTCGTACCCGCGAACACGCTTGTGTGAATGCAACGGAAGCGATATATTAGCGTCGTTTCAGGTCACGCTCAAGCGGCATCAAGTGTACGTTAAAAATATGAAACTTGCGTTTTTCTTTCCACTGATTCTTTTGCTCGGACTCATCATTGGCGGCTGGGCGCCCAAAGAGGAGCTGAGCGCCGCCAAAAAACAGATCGCGGAACTCGACGGCAAGCTCGCCATCCGTGAGAAAGACTCGCGCTTGGATGCGTTCACGAGTATGGTAAAAATACCTGAGCGCACAAAAGCCCCCAAGCCGGTACCCAAACAAAAAACCGTTTCTTTCAGCGCCACAGCCGGTGACGATTCTGGAACAAACGCGCCAGCTTCGTCAGCTCAGCCCCCGGCTGGGACAAATGCCTCTGCGGACAAACTCGTGCGTCCTGAAACGAAAGCCGAAACGCTCTCCCCTGAGGACTTACGCGCCCGCATCGATGAGGCCAAGGAACTCTGGAAAACACGGGTCGACATCGCCCGCGCCCAGTGGATCGACCGCCTCAAACTCACGCCGGAGGCGGCCTCCCTTTTCGACGCCTCGATCAATGCCATGAACGAGGAACTCTACACCTCCATGCAGAGCCTTGCGGACACCTTGGCGGCGGGCGAGACGCTGACGCCAGAAATCGGCACGCGCGCGTTCAACGAAATGACCACCGCACTCGTCAAGACGTACGACGACCTCAACATCATCGTACCCGAGGCCCAGCGCGGAGAGGCCTCCAAAATCGAATTGTCCGACTTTGTCGACCCCTCGGTAGCCGAGCCTCTGATCGCCGTGCAGGACAAGCTTGATAAGATACCCGCCCAGCAACGAGGAGGGCCCTTTGGCTTGAGGAGACCCCGGTGAACGGCCTGCGGCAAATGTGGCGGGTCGCCTGCTATGAGTGGTTCGATGCCCTACGCAGCCGGCGCGCGCTGGTGGTGTTGCTGCTCTACATGGCCGCAGCCGTCTGCAACATGTACTGGTCGATCAACCTCCTGCACAAGCTGGAGAGCGAACTGGCAACGGTTCTGCAACTTCCAAAATCAGAGCAAACCGGCGTCATCTCCACCACGCTCTGGAAGTCGAAACCCTTCCAGCGGATCATAAAGGAGGCGACCCAGAACGACCTCGTCGTAAAAGATATCACCGGCAAGCACCCCGTTGAACTGATTTACGCCTGGTTCGCCTTTTTCTACACCCCCCTCTTGGTGGTTCTGGTGGCGGGCAGCCGCATCGCGGAGGACCTCGGGTCTGGGGCCGTACGCTATGTGATTTTCCGAACGTCACGCGCGAGTTGGACGCTCGGCAAGTTCATCGGCCAGGCTTTTATGATCTTCTTCGCGCTGGTCCTGAGCGGCGTCGGCGCATATGCCGTTGCCAAATTCCGGCTCGCCGGATCCGGCACGCCCGACCTGTTTCTGAACATTCTCCAGTGGTCCGTGCGCGCGTGGATCTTCTCCTTTCCCTACCTTGGGCTCGCCATGGGGCTCTCGCACCTCACAAAGTCGGCCAGCAAAGCGACGGTCATGGGCATCGTCGCGATCACGGTCTGCTTCGTGGTCACGATTCTGCTCCGGCACTTCACGGCGGACACCGGCTGGCGCTCCTATCTGCCCTACCTCGGCGTGCTCGTGCCCGAAGATCACAAAATGTACCTGTGGCGCAGCAGCCTGGCCCCGCTGGTGACCGGCACCGTGTATTTCATGACCCTCGGTTTCTGCTACCTGCTTGCTGGTTACGCCTGCTTCCGGAAACGTGACGTGTAAAATGAACAACGCGGTCGAAACACTAAATTTGGTCAAACGGTACGGCGCGCGGCGTGCGCTTGACGGGCTGACGCTCGCGGTTCCGCGTTTCGCCGTTCTGGGGCTGATCGGCCCCAACGGTGCCGGTAAAACCACCTGGATGATGTCGGTCGCCGGCTTTCTGCGGCCTGCTTCCGGCTCGATCAATCTCCTCGGCGGAGGCCCTTTTGATCCGACCGTCCACTGCGGCCGCATCACAATTCTGCCGCAGGACTCCGAACTGCCGCTGGAAAGCCGCCCGCTCGAGTTGCTTACCCATTACGGGCTGCTGCAGGGCCTGACCAAGCAGGAGTCAGCCCGCTCAGCAGCCGCGATGCTCGCCGAAGTCCACCTCGGCGACCGCCTCAACTCGCCCATCCGGTCGCTTTCACACGGCATGCGTAAGCGCGTGATGATCGCCCAGTGTTTTATCGGTTATCCTGAAGTCGTCCTGCTGGATGAACCGCTCAGCGGCCTTGACCCGCGCGAGGTCGCGCACATGCGCACGTTCCTGACCCGCCGCCGCGGCCGCCAGACGCTTGTGATCAGCTCGCATAACCTGCACGATATCGAGGTCATGTGCGACCACGTCGCCTTCATTGAAAAAGGCCGCACCGTGCGGGTCGCCACCCTTGAAGAGGTCATCGGAAAGGCCAGCACCCTCGTCTACCGACTGACGTCCGCGCCTGCGGATTTCAACGTGCTCGCCTCCGCCCTGCCTGATGCCACGCTCACGTTTGACTCCGCCACCTCCAGTCTGGTCTGCCGCTACGACCCGCGCACGACCGCACCCGACGAACTCAACCGCCGCCTGCTTCCCGCCCTCATCCCCCAATGCGGCGTCATCACCATCACCTGCGGAGCCAGCCTCGAGTCCGAATACCTCAAAAACCTGTGAAGACGGACGGGGACAAGACCTGCCCCTACAAACATTCCATGACCATGCCACTTCACATCGTCCTCGTCAAACCCGAGATTCCCCACAACACAGGCGCGATCGGCCGCGTGTGCGTGGGCCTCGACTGTCCTCTGCACCTGATCAAGCCCCTCGGATTCCGCCTCACCGAACAGCATCTGCGTCGTGCGGGTCTGGATTATTGGGAGTACCTGCGGCTCACCATCCACGACTCGTGGGAGGCCTTTCTTGAGAGCGTCCAGCCGCCACGGCTTTTCTTTCTCAGCACGCGCGGTGAAAAGTCGCTCTACGACTGCGCGTTCCAACCGGACGACGCGCTGGTGTTCGGCAACGAAGGCCACGGCCTGCCTGACGATTTCTACAGGCGTTATAGCGACCGCCTCTTCAAGATTCCGATGCCCGGCGAGCACGCGCGCAGCATCAATCTCGCCAATGCGGTCTCAATCACCGCGTATGAGGCTTACCGTCAACTCCACACCGTCTAACGCGGGCAAAGCCCGCAACCCAGAATCATCACCACGAAGAGGTGATTGATTTGTAAGGCACGAATGCGTTCCCGTAGGAGCTCAAACGTCCATATCACTTCGCGCCGCCGGACACGTGATGCCTTACTCCGCGCCCCGCAGAACAAGCCTTAGCCGGTAGAAGCGCCGCGGCATGCGCAGCGCGTCGCGCAGCGTGAGCCACCCCTCTTCAAGCGCGTCCGGATAGTCAACGCGCGAGTCGAACAGCAGCGCGGGGCGGCTCCAATCCGCCACATCGCCGCTGGCTTCCACCACGTACACCACGTCATCACGTCCCGGGTCGAAGGGAAATCGGTACGCCACCGCTTCCCCCTCCAGCACCAAGCGGGGTAAGCGCTCTACCGCAGGCGTCTCCCAGCCAATCCCGAACGCGTAGCGCATCAGGTTCGGAATGCCGTCGCCTTGCGGCGTCGCAAGTGGCCCCGACACCGCCGGATTCGTGCGCATACTCTCATTCGTAAACGCCAGTCCCTGCCACGCGCCAAACGACGACGGCGGCATTCCCAACCGCACTTCAACCACGCGCCCGCGCACCACTCCCGCACCGAAATCCAACGCCGCAGGCACCGCGACAACCTGAGCTTCCTCCCGCAAACTCCACTGCCTTCCGTCAAAGCCGTTCGTGCCCGCCGCATCGGGAACAAAAACCGCGCAGGCCGTGCGACGGAGGACTCCGGCCAGGTCCGACGCGAGCGGCGTGAACAGGACGCCCTGAAAGGACTCACCCGCGTTCGGCAGATAAATGCGCAGGCCTCCCAGTGAGACCGGTGCCTGCGCCACACGCAACAGCCCATTCTGACACGCTCCCGCTCCGGGCTGTCGCAGCACGATCTCCAGCGAGACTTCTTGCACCGTCGGTGCCGTGAGGACGTGTCCATCCAGGCGCAAGGCCCCTGAGCCCGAGATCGGCCCTGTCGACGCCGCGTCGCAAAAAGCCAGCGTTCCGTTGGCGACCTGTACCGCCGCCGTCACTGTTGTTTCGCCGCCCAGCAGCAGCAGGCCTGCACCCGACTTGACAAGCAGGCTGCCGCCCGTGACACCACCCGCGAGCTCAAGCCGGTTGCTTCCGCCGTCCACGTGGATATCCGTCTCACCCTGCAAAACGACCGGCAAGGTCAGCGTCGCCTGGCTCTCTACGGTGTCCGGCTCATAACGTAGTGCGCCAAGCTTGCCCTGCCCTGCATTGTCGGGAATTGCGGCCCCGCGCCCAAGTCCGCCCAGTGTAAGAACGCCTCCGAGGGCATACATGCGTGGCTCACCCGGCGCGCTAGCGGAGGTCAGTCGCAGTTGCCCTCCTGGCTCGACCGATACACCAGCGGTCTGGGCAGGTGCCGCCGGTCCCGTGATGCTCAGCACGCCTTCCTCAATCTCGACCTTACCGGTGAAGCTCTTGGTCTCGCCGGTGAGCGACGCGACGCCCGGCCCGGTCTTGCGCAATCCGCCGGCACCGGACCAGTTTCCACGTAGCCGCAACGCACCGTAGCCGGGGTCGCCACCGAGATGCTGAACACTCAGTTCGACCGTCGTTTGCATGAGAACTCCCGCGGCCACGTCGAACTCAGCATAGCCCACTCCGGTGCCGACAACCGAAATGCGCGACGACAAAGCCCCGCCGTCGAATGTCAGCGTGTTGCCCGTGCCGCGGTCACGCACGCGGCTGCGGAAAGCGTTATCGAGGTGGCTAAATGCGATCTGTCCCACGGTGACCGGTGCGCGCAAGTTGACGTTGCGGTCCGTAGCCGGCGTGCCGAGCCGTACGCGGCAACCGGCCCCCTGCGGCACGACCGCCCCGAGCCAGTTAGTCGCAACGCCCCAGTCGCCATCGCCGGACGGCAGAAAGACCGGCTCAGTGAGCGCCACGCCGAACGACGCCTCCGTGAGTGCGCTCCACACGCCGTTCGTCAGTGCCCGCGCCTTGATGACGCCCGCATTGGCCATCGTGAACGGACCGGCATAAGCCACCGCATTCGGCGCGATCTCGCCGGTATACGCCATGCGCGGATCGCTGCCGTCAAACGTGACGTAAGCAACGCCCTGCGTGGAGATAACCGACAGCAGGGCCCCATACTCCAGCGTGCCGCCATGCTGGCTGAACTCCGGCGCGTCCAGCGCCGGATAGAGGTTGGCCGAGCGGAACTGCTTCAGGACGATGCCTGTGCGGACAGGAAAGTAGGTGTTGAGAATGCGGGTGCGCTCAATCCCCCACTCGTTCGTTCCGTAGCTCTGCGTTGCGTTGCCCGTCACTTCTTTGCGGTAGGCCCCCCACCGCGCTGACTCGCCATAAGCCGCGGCCTCAACCATGGCGGCTCGTGCCGCGTATCGGGCAGCGGCGTTCGAAGGCGTGAGCGCCCCGTCGTTGAAGAAAGCCCGGTGCACCCGATCGGCGAACTGCAAACGGAATTCGGCGTTCGTCCGCAACACGGCGTACAGGTAGGCCGGACCCGCCGTGTACGTCGCAGCCGTCACGTTGTCGTTTGTGCCCTCCAGCGTGCGCTCGGAATCCCAGCAGATGAAGCGATATCCGGCCCCCGCTGCTCTCTTCCGCACTGCGGTCCAGTTGTGTTGCGGCCAGTCCAAGTTACCGCCATAAAGGTTGATGATCATGTAATCGGCGAGCTGCGCCACGTCGAGGTACTGCTGGAGCGCCTCGTACTGAACGGCATTGGTGACCCCCGCTTTGACCGTGTTGTTCATGGCCTCCCACGCAACGTTGTCGCCGTCGCGGATGCCGTCGGACGTGAGGGCGTCGTAGTCTTCGCGCGCTCCTCCGAAATAGTTCGCGGCAAAAGCGGCGTCGGGCCGCTCGGAAACGTTATAAAGTCCCCAGTAGAGACCGTTGATGAAAAGCTGCACATGGTTGCCGTGCGAGCCTACACCGTCCATCGCGATCTGGGTGTCTCGCACCCACTGATCACGCGCATAGCTGCCCCGCAGCCGCTGGGTTGCATCCAAATGGGTCCACGCGTTGTTGTACTCAGCGCGCAGAATCAGCGTGTTGAAATCTTCGAGCATGGTTCCGCCGCTGGCCAATACTGGCTTCTTCAGACGCCCATCGCCGTACTCCTCCCTGAAAAGCAGACGCAGAGACTTTTTCGGCGTATTGCTGAAAACCCGGCTTGCTCCGCCCTCCACACGCAAAGCCGCATCAAGTTGCACCTGCCCCGCGCCGTTTGTGAGCCATTCCGCCGAGGCGACCCTTTCAAATCCGTCAACCTCCGGATTCGAGTAAACACCATTCGTACCGAACATGCTGTCGCACGACAGCGCAAGTGACAGCACCGGCACAGCCCGCAACGCGGCCCGCATGGCCTCTGCATAGCCGGGCTGTGCGGCCACAGTGGCGCTGATTCCGTAGCTTGTATTGGTGAAGGTCGTATTAGCGAGGCTTTTCCAGAACGAGGGATAGCCGTCCGGCCTCGAGGTCTGACCAAGCACAGTGTCGAGAAACAGATACGTGTGGGTCGCGACGGCGCGATGCGGCAGGGCATTCGTTTTGAAGGCCATGGCACGCACCACGGTGGTGGTCGTAACCGTGACAGGCGCAACGTAAAGCAGGCCATTGGCGGGCGCGGGCTCCGAGCCGTCGAGCGTGTAGTAAAGGGCCGCCTCTGGGTCCGCATGGGTGAGAGCCAGTTCGAACGGCGCATCGCAGAGACCTCGCCGGCGCGAGAAACTAGGCTTGTCGAGAGGCTCCGAATAAGCGGTGCCCGCGTTCGCCGCGCCAGGCGTCGGCAGGGAAAGATAGGCGAACCCTCCCGTAGCATCCGGGCAGCGGCCATACGCAACGTCCACAGGCACGGAGGGGATCTCAACCGAATCCACGGCATTGTAATTCGGCTCCGTGAGGGTCAACGTCTCGCCGTCTGAGTCGAGGCTGAAGCTGGTGTGTAGCTCCGTCGGACCGCTGTCAAAAGCCAAGGCATAGCGTGCGGCGAGGTAGCGTCCGACCTGGATGCGCTCGCCGGCCTTCAGCGCGCGGTTGAAAATCAAGACCTCGGCCATATCGCCACTGAAGTATCGTTCGCTCTTGAGCGAGTTGCCCAGCGCCATGTAAGCGTAGGACGACAGCGCCGCCGCACCTGGATCCTTTGCGTAGGCGGCAAGACTGGCACCGTTCCGATAGAGATATGCCGTCGGCGAATCGCCCGAACTGTTCATGACCGCACCGAGCTGATACCATGCATTCGCCTTCAGCGTCGCCGCCGACCGTGCGCTGTCCAACGCGCCGACCCGGAGGCGCAATACACCCTCCGACTGAACTTCGAAGTGCAAATTCCCCGCGGACGAATCCCATGCACCCAGGATGCCCGTGCCGCCACTCCACCGGCACACCACAAAAATCGACACGTCACGCAGGCTCGCCAGTCCGTTGAAATTCGTCACCGGCAGAAAAAGCGACTGCGCCGACGACTGGGTGAAGCGCACGGCGGAATGACCGTTCACCACGTTCGTGCGAAACGTGGGGCACGACATTCCGTTCGTGGCAAACGCAGAGTTGCCCAACCCGCTCAGGTCTGCCCAACCCGTCACGCTTCCGCCGTTCGTATAAGCCGTGCCGTCAGCCTTAAGCCAGAGCACAAGCCCCGGCACCTCTTGCGGCGAGATGATCGGCACCCTTTCGAGCACGTTGGTGCGATCCTTCCCCGATGCGAAAATAAGCTGTCGGCCACCTGGCGCAAGCGAACATAGCGGGAACACCCACTTCATCGGGTTGTCTAGTCGGTCGGACAAGCCCCAGCCCGCGAGGCTGACCGTCTGTGTGCCGCGGTTAAGCAGTTCGATCCAATCCGAGTAGTCGCCGTCCTCATCCAGCAGCGTGCTCCCGTTGAAGCTCTGGACCTCGTTGATGACCACCTCGTCGACCGCAAAGGAGCATAAGGCCAAGCTTAACAGCCAAGCGGAACAGACATAACCTGTGGCTAGCTTCATCATAGAATCATCCTGCCGCGCCGTCTCGTTGCAAAGGGCACCGCAACTCCTAAATCCTAACGCGGGCAAAGCCCGCAACCCAGAATCATCACCACGAAGAGGTGGTTGATTCAACAAACAAACACCTTCATGGTGAAACAACGTGTCCGTCTGTTCGCCAAACATGCAGGGAATACGGTCCGCTGCCGGGATGCGTCCGGTAGAGACAAGGGATGGCTCCCCGAAACGCCCGCAGGACACTGAAGCTGCTTGGTCCGGCGGACGGCTCGGGGAGCCGTCCCTACCGGACGCGGCCACACACGCCGGGTTTTCAACGCCCCCGACCCTCTTTGCCTTACTTCAATCGACGCCCGACGCTCGACACTCGACTGCTCTCTACTCACCGCTCTTTGCGCACTTCTCTTCGCGGGGAAAAAACTTATTTCTTATTGCTGTTGTTGGTTTGTAAGGCACTAACCCCCAACTCCTCCTTCGGGCGCAACTTCAGCAAAGTTGAGTCGCACGCTCCCGTCACTTCGATCACCCGCGTCTCTGGATCGTCCGTCAACGAGAAGCGCACATGCAGCGCGTCGGCCGGGATCAGATCGCCGGCGCGCTCCGGCCACTCGACCGCCACCACCGCGCCCGTCTCCAGGTATTCCGGGTAGCCGATGGTCAGCAGGTCGTCCGGTCCGGTCAGCCGGTACAGATCCATGTGGACCAGCTTGAAAGCGGGTGTTGTGTATTCTGTGCAGACCGTGAAGGTTGGACTCGTCACCGGGCGGTGCAGCCCCAGAGCAAAGCCGAGCCCCTGAACAAAGGTCGTCTTGCCCGCGCCGAGGTCCCCGTGCAGTGCGATCACCGTGCCGGGCCGCAGCAGCGCTGCGACTTCCGCCGCGACCTGCCAGGTCTCTTCGACCGAGTGGACTGAATAGGTTTTTGTCATTTGTCGATCCAGGCAATCACTTCGTCCAGAAACCGGTCCATATACTCTTCCGCAAAAGCCGATGAATGGGGCAGTCGCACCAAACCCGGCAGATTCTCAGCCAAAGGCGAAGCCGCTGTCAGAGGCTCCTCTTCGAATACATCCAGACAGGCACCGCGCAGCGCCCCGCTCTTTAGCGCCGAAGCCAAAGCAGCCTCATCGATACAATTCCCACGCCCCACGTTGTAAACCACCGCGTGTCGCGGCAGCAGAGCCAACCGACCCGCGTCGAACATCCGGTCCGTGCCTGTGTCGGACGGAAGCACCAGAATCAAATGGTCCGCCTGCGGCATCACCGCGTCCAACCGGTCTACGGTCACGACCTCATCATCCTTCCCGAACCACACGGGACGACGCTTCTGGGGCGTGCGCCGCACACCCGTCACGCGCACGCCGAACGGCCTGAGCAAACGTCCGATCGCAGTGCCGATGTGACCGAATCCGACGATGACCGCATGACTGCCCCGCAGCAACCTCATGTTACCGTACAGCGGCTCGCGCGGCCACAGGTTACCTTGAAGCTGCTGCCGATAGGCCTCCAACACACCCCGGTTGAGCGCCAGCATCAGCCCCAAAACGGTCTCGGCCATCAGCGGCCCGTGAAACGTGCCGTGCCGCACAATCACCTGCGGCGGAGGAACAAGCGGAAAAAAATCACGCCCCGCAGCCGATGAAAGGATACAGCGCAACAGCGGTGCTCGCTCAAACCATTCTTGCCGAAAGGCCCACGTCACCGCCACCTGAGCCTTGGGCAACACTTTGAGAAACGAGCCCTTGGTGCGGCACCAAGTCACCGTTGCAGACGGATAAGCCGCGCGCAACCGTGCCACATGCGCGGCCTTGACACAAAAGCACGGCACCGTGCTTTCCTGGAAAACAGCAATGGTTCCTACCTTCATTTGCGTGCACGGGCGAATCATTATTCGCCCCTACTCCTTCTTCGTTTCTTTCAGCAGCGTGCCGCCCAGGTTGTACTTCTGCGGCGGCTGTTCCTTGCCCAAGCCGACGCCCTTGACCATCAGTGCCTTGAGCTCCTCCAGATGACTGGCATAGATGTCGCGCGGCGAGCAGCCATACTTCTTGCAGAGCGAAGCCGCCATGCCGACCACCTCGCCCATCATGCCGCCCGTGCGCATCACGCGCACCGTTCCGAGCGCCACATGCGTCACGCTGATGTTGCGCCCGGCCATGAAAAGGTTTTCCACATTCTTTGAATAATAGCACCGGTAAGGGATCGGATAGGGATAGATGGCCTTATGTTTCGCAATCGACTTGAACTCCGTATCCGGGAAGTTCTTGGTGTTCTTGGGGTCGGGATAGTGCAGGTCGATCGTCCACGTCGTACAGGCCGTCGCATCAGGATAGAGCACCTGGTTCACCAGATCCTGCTCCTTCAAAACCAAGTCGCCGATCAGCCGGCGCGACTCGCGCTTACCCGCCACATACGCCACCCACTCCAAGCGGCTCTTGGCATACTCGGCCTTGAATTTCGAACGGTTTTTGAGGAACGACCAATTGGAGTAGACAACCAGCATCCCGTAGTCGCGCACGCGCTCGAACTCGGTCACTTGGTGGAACTTCATGCCGGTTTCCCACGTCCACTCCCCCATTTTGACCTTTTCGCAGGTGATGTCGTTAAAAGCAAGCCCCCATTTGATTTCGGGGAACGTGACCGGTTCCTTCGTCTCATGCGAGTACCACTGAACCGAAGCACCCATGGTCATGCTGTCGGCCTTATCCGGCGCGGTCGCCTCGCCCGTCTCCTCGCGGCTCTCTCGCCCGTACCGGTACTCGGCACCCGCCAGCACGCCGATCACGCCGTCGCCCGTGCAGTCCACCACCAGTGGCGCGGCGCAGCGCGTCTCCTTGCCGTTCTCGATGTTGCGCGCGATCACCGCCTTGATCTTCGAGCCCTCCATTTCCACGGCAAACGCGCGGGTGCTCAGGAACAGCGTGACGTTCTTCTCGGCCTTAAGCGCGTCAAGCTTGCGTTGGTCCTCGTAGAAAGAGGCGGGCTGCGCATTGCCGCCCTTGGCCGGCCCGATCTCGGAGACCACGTCGCCCAGCCGCGGGTAAGGTCCGAGGTTCTGGCGCCCGGCCAGGTGCACGCGCACCTCAGAGCTGTTGTTGCCGCCCACCACCGGGCGGTCCTGGATAAGCGCGACCTTCAACCCTAGGCGCGCCGCCGAGATCGAGGCGCAGATGCCGGGGATGCCGCCGCCCACCACCACCAGATCATACGCTTCGCTGCCCTGCGGCGCGGTGATCGTGCCCATCTGGCGGCGGAACGCCTCCAGTTTGGCCACGTCCGCCTCCGGCGTGAAGGCCGCGTCAGTTGTCAGAATGAGCGCGTCGCAGCGGCCGTCGAACCCCGTCAGGTCATGCAGCGCTAACTCGGCTGCGCCCTTCTCCAGAGCCACGGTGCCTGCCGCGTGCCACGCCCATTCGGACCCTTTGGTTCCGAGTACCATGTCCAACAGCTTGCCGTTCACCGCCACCTGGAATTTACCCGGCGCGTCGGCCGGGCTCCAGGGCGCGACCCAGTTGCGCGTCCGCGCCAAGACGCGGTACTGCCCGGCCTCCGGCACGGTCACCGAGGTCGCCGCGTCCGCCACCGGCGTGCCCATGCCGTGCGCCAGCAGGAACGGCGAGCCCATCTGGTCCATAAACTGCTGATCGACCACCCACCCGCCCTTTTCAGAAAACGACTCGGTCTCGACCAACAGCGTGGCCGCAGACAGCGTGCCCGCGCACGCTGCCAGGCCCGTCATCCAACAAATCCGTTTCAACGTCATAAGCCACCCCTCTTCATTGTGAATAGATGTTCATTATACCATAACCATGCGCGAACGGAAAGTAACAGCTTTGCGGCTCAGCAAATCTGATGATTATGATGGTTGCGAAGAGCTGCGCGAAGGGTTCGGCGACGGGGTCGACCGCGCCGAAGAGCTTACCATTCGCCGCCACAGCATTGAAAAAGGGCGGCACCCGCAAAGGTGCCGCCCTTTTGTCCATCATCGTCCGAAAGGCTCGCGGCCTATCGGGCAGACCTCTTATACGCCCGCTTTGATGATCGCGGCAAAGGAGTCGGCCTTGAGCGCCGCGCCGCCGATCAGTCCGCCGTCGATGTCCGGCTGACTCATCAGCTCCTTGGCATTGTCAGGCTTCATGCTCCCGCCGTACTGGATGCGCACCGTGTTTGCCACCGCTCCACCGCCGATCTCAGCCAACGTGCGGCGGATCAGCGCATGCACCTCTTGCGCCTGCGCCGGCGACGCCGTACGTCCCGTACCGATCGCCCACACAGGTTCGTACGCGACGACAATCTTCGCCAAGTCAACGCCCAAGTCCGCTAAACCCAGCTTGGTCTGACGCACCACAACCGACTCCATCTTGCCGCCGTCGCGCTCTTCTAGCGTTTCACCCACGCAGACGAGCGGAATCAGGCCCGCGGCCAAAGCGGCCTTGGTGCGCTTGTTCACCGTCTCGTCGGTTTCGCCAAAATACTGACGGCGCTCACTGTGTCCGATGATCACATACTTCACGCCCAAATCCTTCAGCATCGCCGCCGAGATCTCACCCGTGAAGGCTCCCGATGCTTCCCAGTGCACGTTCTGAGCGCCCAACGCGACATTCGACCCCGCGCAGGCGGCCGCCGCGTCCTTCAAATCCGTGAACGGCGGACAGACCACGACTTCAACCTTGGTGACGCCCGCGACTTCCTTCTTGATTCCCTCGATCAACGCAGCGGTTTCCGAGGCCGTCTTGTTCATTTTCCAGTTACCAGCAACGATTTTTGTACGCATCCGACACTCTCCTTGTTATCAAAAAAACGCGGTCGCTATTATGACTTCTCCCCCCGACTTATGCAAGCCCGCGCTCACCACTCAATTCTGTTGGATACCGTTTACGCATTCCTCTATAATGGTGCCATGTTAAGGAGCAGGATAGCGTGGGCATTGGCGCTGGCCTTTCTCGCCACGCGACTCTGCGCGGCCCCGCCCCCTGTAATCATTTCGGAATTCATGGCAGAGAACAACGGGTTTCTGCTGGATTCGTTTGGAAATGCCTCTGATTGGCTTGAACTGCAGAACACCACCGGGAGCCCGATCGACCTGCAAGGGTGGTCGTTGACCGACGATGCGGCCGATCTCGAAAAATGGATCCTGCCTGCCGTCATTCTTCCGCCTTTCGGGACGCGTCTTATCTGGGCCTCGAGCGCGGACTTGCGTGATCCGGCCAAGGAACTCCACACCAATTTCGCGCTCAGCAAAAAAGGCGAATTCCTCGGCCTCTGTGATGCCAGCGGCACGCTTGTCCACAGCTACGCGCCCACGTTTCCGGCCCAGTATGAAAACATCGCCTACGGCTACGCGCTCTCATTCGTGACCAACAGCAGCGCCATGGTCTCCAACACCTCGCCTGTCCGTGCCTATTGCCCCGCGAATGATGCACTTGGCACCCTCTGGCGACAGGTGGCTTTCGACGACTCCAGCTGGACGAGCGGGTTTTTTCCGGTCGGCTACGGCACCAGAAACCCCGCATGGCTGCCCGAGGTCAACTTCAGCCTCCAAGGCCTTGCATACGGCAAGCCCGGCGTCTACTTGCGCTCATCCTTCAACCTTGACAGCGCGTCCGCGGTTCAGGCGCTCGCGTTCGAAATGACGTATGACGACGGGGCCTCCGTTTTCATCAACGGCACCTTCGCGTGCAGCGCAAACGCGCCCTCGTTCCAAACGCTGAGTTACACCAACTACTCCTCCTCGATCCTCGGGGACCCATCCAGCCTTGCCGCGACCGACATCAGCGCCATCACCAACGTCCTGACCGATGGGGTCAATGTTTTGGCCGTCCATCTGATGAACGCCAATGCCTCCAGCAGCGACCTCTTTCTCAAACTTCGACTCGCCTCCATCGTACGGACGATGACCGTCACCAATGAACCCACCTTCCTGATCACACCCACGCCAGGGAAAATCAACGGCGACGAAACCACTCAGCGCCTGCCACAAATCGTGATTTACTCCGAAACACAGAACCTGTTTACAGCCCCCTTTACGCTCACGCTTTCAGGTCACCTCACCGGACAAACCATCCGCTATACGACCAACGGCGCGGAGCCCTCATTTACCACAGGCACCCTTTATTCGGCTCCTCTTTCCGTATCCAAGTCGCTTCATATCCGCGCCCGCGTCTTTGACGCAGCGGGCCGCAGCAGTGTGACAGCAACAGCCCAGTATACCTTCTGTGCCACCGACCCCGCCACCCTCGCCTTTGCGACCGCCATGCCTATCCTCATTCTGCGTGAAACCGACCCCGTCTTCAATGGTATCCCGTTCAACGAGTGGGATAACAACTCCAACTATGTCGCCTGCAGCGCACATTTTATCGAGCCTGTCGGAGGCGCTTCCTGCCTTACCAGTGCGCCCGCGCTCACCGCGCGTGCCGGTATCCATGTGCGCGGATCATCTTCCTCAGGGTTTCCGAAAAAACCTTACGCGCTCACCTTCTGGGGCGAAGACAACGACGACAAGAAGGTCGATCTCAGCGGATTCCCAAAAGGCTCTGATTTCGCGCTCATCTCGTGTTACAATTTCGACCGCACCTACATGCACGATGCTTTGCTCTTCGACCTCTCTCGCCAGATCGGACGTTACGCACCCCGCACGCGCTGGGTCGAACTCTTCACAATCAGCAACGAAACCAATGCCCTCACCGCCGCCACGTATGCAGGACTCTACGTGATTGAAGAACGTGTCAAGGCCGGCAGCGGGCGTGTCCCCATCGACGATATCGTCTCGCCCGCCGACGTCAGCCAACCTAACCTCTCGGGCAGCTACCTCTTCAAGACCGACCGCAACGACGCTGATGAGTTCTATTGGCGCACGACCCGCAATTTTCCGAACAGCACCGGGCGCTATATGGTGATGGGCTACCCCAAACTCGCCGACCTCCAGCCCGAGCAGAGCCGCTACCTCGTCGATGCCTTCAATGCCTTTGAGGACGCCATCTACGGGACCGACCCCATGAACCCCGACACCGGTGCGCCACGTTACATCGACCTTCTCTCGTGGGCTGATTTCCACATCTACAAGATGTTTTCCATGGACGTCGACCTGCTTACACTCAGCACGTGGTTCCACAAGGACCGTGGCGGAAAGATCATGGCCGGCCCCCTCTGGGACTTCGACCGGTCCCTCGGGCCTTACGGCTACAACGAGGCGGCTTTCCCCAATGTCAAACGCTGGGACGCGTGGACATTCTCACCTGAACCTTTCAATCGCGGCGACTTCTGGGGTAAGCTGCATGCCCAGCCCGCGTTCCAGCGCCTCTACTGGGACCGTTGGTTCGAGCTGCGCAAAGGAGTCTGGTCGGAGACCAACCTCGTTGCCACCATCGTCCGGCTCAAGTCCGAAATCCCCGAAGCGGCCGCCACGCGCGACTACGTCAAGTGGAACCAGTGGCCCACCAACGACGCCTTTGGCCGGACGCACCCCGGCGAGGTGAACTGGATGACCTGGTTCGTCACGAACCACGCCGCTTGGATTGATCAAAACTTCGTTGCCAAATGCAGCCTCCTGAAAGCGCCCGTTCTTTCCCCCGACGCCTGTGCGCTTTCCGCTGGTGAGACGCAGATGGTCACCCTCACCGCGCCAGAAGGCAACGTCATTTACTTCACTCTTGACGGCAGCGACCCCGCGCTCTGGAATAACCAAGCGAACTCCTCCGCGACCCCGTGCAAGTCGGGAATGTCCTTCGCTCTGACGCAGTCGGCCAATCTTTTCGCACGCGCCTACAACACCGTCAACGGGCGTTGGAGCCTCGCCGCGCGTGCCGAGTACCTGATTGGCGGACGCCACGCACGTCCCGGCGACATCCTGCTGAGCGAGATCCACTACAACCCTTGTAACCCGCTGCCGAACGAGTCTGCCAAACTGCCGGAGGTCATCTCCCGCGCCTACGAATTCGTCGAACTCCTGAATGTCGCAACGTGCGACATCAGCCTTGACGGCTGCCGCTTTCCAGAGGGTCAGCCCGCCGACGCGCTCACGCTGGGCACCGTGATCCTGAAGCCCGGTGAACACGCGGTCGTCGCCCGGCACAGCGAGGCGTTCGCCCAGCGCTACGGAACAGCGGTCACCCCCATCGCCTACTGGCTCTACGGCGGCCTCAACGACGCGGGCGAAACCGTCACACTTCTGAACCGCGACGGCGTCACGCTCGACAGCGTTAAGTACAAGACCTCCGGCAAGTGGCCCGCCGCTGCTGACGGTGGCGGCTTCTCCCTCAACCGCGTCTCGTTCTCGCCCCGCGTGACCTTGCCATGGACCGATGTGATTCCCACACCGGGAAAAGGGGCCTATCCGGAATGGGCTGGCCTGCGAGGTCTCTCTCCAGACGACGGCGATGACGACCACGACGGCGTGGCCAACCTGATCGAATATTACTCAGGCAGCGATCCGCTGGATCCGTCCGACCGCGGGACCGCCGACATCTACGGATTTTCCATCGACGCAAATGGACTCAGCCTCGCCTACCGCCAGGACGCGACTCATCAGGACGTGACCGCCACCCTTGAGGCGTCAGAAGACCTGCTCGAATGGGAGCCTGTCGGCCCGCCCCATCTGCAAGGCACCCCCACGGGCCCCTTCATCGACTGGTCGCTCAATCTGCCCGCAGAAGAGATCGCAGCCCACCCGCGCCGCTTCTTCCGCCTCCGCGTCGTACAGCCTAGGGTTTCTTATAGCGGCGGCACTTTACTCCCGCCTCTTTGAGCAACTTCTCCGTTTGTTCAGTAAAGGCATAGTCACCGCCGAAGACGACCTCTTTGATGCCTGCGTTAATAAGAAGCTTGGCACAGGTCAGGCAAGGGCTGATCGTCACATAGATCGTCGCGCCCGCCAGGCGGATGCCGTAATACGCAGCCTGACAAATCGCGTTCTGCTCGGCGTGTACGCAAATGCACTCTTCCAGGCTTGACCCTGACGGGGCCGTGCCCGCACACCGCGGACACCCGCCTTCAAAGCAGTTCGTTACACCGCGCGGCGTCCCGTTGTAGCCGGTTGAGATGACCCTGTTTTCAGAGACCACCACGGCCGCAACCTTGCGTCGCGAGCAGTTCGCACGCGTCGCCGTTACCAAGGCAATCTCCATGAAATACGTGTCCCAATCCGGACGCGGATCGTTCACCTTCTTTTTTGCCGCCATACCGTGTCTCCCTACATGAGTGATTGAACGCAGTGTACGGACTCCGCACATCCGATTCAATCCCAATCCTTTTTAATAATCTTTAACAAACGCTCAACATCCAACTTTGAAAAAAAGAACGCCGAGACAGATCATTGGAGGTCGCAGTTTCCCTGTGGTACGGGCGGCACGTCTCGGACGCCCGGCGAACGTACGGCGAACGGCAGGAGGGCGCGTGTCGCTCGCATGGTGCTCCGCCGGCGGTCCGGCCCGTACGCTGCGCTCCCGGGCGTGGACGTCCCGCCGTACGGGCATGGACCGGCACCCGGTCCGGTCCGGGCACCGCACGTACGGGCGGCACGTCTCGGACGCCCGGCGAACGTACGGCGTGCGGCATACGCAGGAGGGCGCGTGTCGCTCGCATGGTGCTCCGCCGGCGGTCCGGCCCGTACGCTGCGCTCCCGGGCGTGGACGTCCCGCCGCACGGGCATGGACCGGGTGCCGGTCCGGTCCGGGCACTGCACGTACGGGCGGCACGTCTCGGACGCCCGGCGAAC
>JBBRJN010000006.1:0-17479 GCA_038219365.1 Kiritimatiellia bacterium
TCATCGCCGGCATCAAGGTCGAGGACGGCCAGGCGCTTAAGCGCATCGACTCGCTGCGCAAGCTGGTAGACATCTATCCGGGCACCACCCCATTGCTCATCTGCCTCATTTATCCCGACAAAAAGCGGGTCCTGATCCAGCCGGCCAAGTCGCTCACAATCGATCCCTCGCCCGAGTTCATCGCCGATGCCGAGACCCTGCTCGGACGCAACAGCATGAAATACATGGCAAAAAAAGAGGTCTACAAGGATCCTCGGCCCGAGCGCCGGTGGAGCCGCGACCGCGCCGCGAGCTGAGGCTCCCGCTGTCCTCAAAAAGTCGCGCCTCACACAGCAATTCTAATTGTGGTTAAAAAGCGCCTCACGGCGCCACTACGAACAGGAGAAAAAATGGCGTTTTCGTTTTTAATGGGCCCGTGAGTGCCTTCCCACAGCGTGCGTCCTGCCATAATTAGAATTGCTGCGCCTCACATATTTGCACTCCCCAATCATGGGGAAAGTATGTTAATTTCTTTCGACTGATGTGTTTTGAGAAAATCGGAGGTGTCGCATGTTGTATCGTTTAAATGTCGCCATACGGGTTTACATGATCGCGTTGACGGCCTATTTCACAGGTTTTCCAAGCCGTGCCATGGCAGGCGTCTATGACGACTGCAAAGCGTGGTATCAGCTCGATTATGCGCCCAATTACACAGAGGGAGCCTCTAATGTCGTGGCCATCAATGAAATCCGCGACCAGCGGAGTTGGGGTACAGCGTCCACGAAGGGAGCCGGAGGTTACCATGCTACGGACCGGTCAGGTCCACTGGGTGGGCCGCAGTGGACGAACGCGCCGGTCGAGTCATTCGGAAACTCAGCCGGCGGCGGGAAATACGGGAATCTCTCAGTCCGCTTTGAGCCCCTGACAAACGATCTTGGACAGCTCTATCCACCCGCGATCAAAGTCAGCAACCTGCAACTGCCTGGCTCATCGACGATCATCACGCGGTTTATGTGGGACGGCTTCGCCTACAACTCCTCCGCCCCTGGCTGGATATTCAACAACAATTTGGATTGGGGCAGCTCACCGGCCAGCGCACGCGGCTGGATGTTCGGTGTGCGAGGCGACAGCGGCACTCGCCTCGGCATGTACGTTGGCCAAACGGCTTTCTATCTCGACACCACTACCGTCATCACCGGCAAATGGTATGATGCCGCCGCCGTGCTGACGGACAACGGCCCGAGCAACACGGATACCGTGGAGCTCTATCTCTGGCCAAACGAACCGAACGGCCAGCTCTGGTACAAGAAATTCTTCACGAGCGCCGTGACCAACTCAACTCCAACAACAGGTGCCATCATCGGATCAGAGTCCTTCCAGACCGGATACTCATCCCCCACCAACTCAAATTCCGGAAAGAGTTTCAAGGGTATGGTCAACCACCTCGCGGTCTGGAACCGTGCGCTCAGCTATGCGGAAGTGACCGAAGCCTTCGGATATCCCCACAACCGTTTTCAGATCGGGCTCAACAACAACAGCCTCCTTGATCTGGGGCCCGAAACCGAGACCGACGCCGAATTCTTCCCGAATGATCCCTGGTACACCATGCGCCGGGCGGTCACCGCGGTCACCCCCGAGGCTACGCTCAAGATCACGTTCACCAATGACCAGGCAAAACTCAACTACGCGTTCCACGTCAAGACACTGACCGACGGACAGACCGCAAACCTGGCATTGATCGTCAACAGCTTCACCAACCTGCCACAAGTGGCTGCCAACGGCAAAGACCTTTTCTGGTTTGTCACCTCCAACACACTGTTTACGGGCACGAATACCCTTACGCTCCAGTACAAATCAGGGCCATCCACACACATCGGGTTCGACTGGCTCGAACTGGCCGGCTCGTGGCAGGCAGGCTTCGACAACAACAACAACCCCGAATTTTCACAAGAAGGCGGAAATCTGCCCGCACATTTCTACGTCACGGAATCAACGTGGACCAATGTCTACCGCGCCGTGACCTATGGCACTACGAATGTCTTTGTGCACTTCACCCTATCGCCCGAGTTGAGCCAGAAGTACCTGTTCACTTACTCGACCCGTATTATCGGGCAGGGCGGTAGCGGCACTGGGCCGTTCCTCTTTCCCTTCAGCATCAATATCAACAACCGGTTCCTCAAGAGCTATCCTGCGGTTGTGAACGGCACGTACATCAACCTGCCTCTTGCCCGCGAAGATCTGGTGAGCGGCGAGAATGTGATCCAAGTGATGTATAACGGCCCCCTGGTTCCCGCCTCAGGCGGCGGCTGGTTGCAGTTCGACTTCCACCGGTTGAACCTGTCGCTCTGGCCCGCAGGCACCCGGGTCCGCTTGCGCTAGCCCTTCCCTGTCGGGAGGCACGGCAGGGCGGCCGGAAGGTCCGTCGCTGCCGCCGGCGAGGGGGGCTGGCTCCGCGCCAGCCAACAACGGCCAACATTTCGGCGATTCGGCGCTGTTCCGTTTTGCCTTGCCGCTCAAGGCCCGTTTCGGTATAGTAGATACCTGTTTTTTGCGGTATCGGCATGTCTGTACGTGCAGGCGTGGCCGACCGATTAACAATAGGAGTCTGCCATGATCGTCACCACTAAGGAACTCTTCCAACAGGCCTACGGCAAGTATGCCATCGGCGCGTACAACATCAACAACCTTGAGCAGACGATGGGGCTCTTCAAGGGTAACGTCGACAGCAAGGCACCCTTCATCGTGCAGCTCTCCAAAGGCGCCCGCACCTACACCCACAAGCTCATGCTCGAAACGATGATGACGACGGCCGACAAGATTTTCCCGGACGCGGTCTTCGCCGTTCATCTGGACCACGGCGACGAAGAGACCTGTATGGACTGCATCGACTCGGGCGTCTATAGCTCGGTCATGATCGACGCTTCGCACTTCCCGATCGAAAAGAACATCGAGATCACCAAGCGCGTCGTTGACGCCGCCCATGCCAAGGGCCTCGTGGTCGAAGCCGAACTCGGACAGCTCAAGGGCATCGAAGAGGACGTGCACGCCGACGACCACGTCTACACGAAGCCCGAAGAAGCCGAGTATTTCGTCAAGCAGACCGGCTGCGACTCCCTGGCCTGCGCCATCGGCACCTCGCACGGCGCGTTCAAATTCCATGGCGATCAGAAGCTCCGCTTCGACATCCTCGAGAAGATCCAGAAGCTGCTGCCTGGCTTCCCGCTGGTGATGCACGGCTCCTCCTCGGTCCCGCAGGACGAAGTGGCCCGCATCAACGCGGCTGGCGGCAACATCAAGGGCGCGAGCGGCGTTGACGCCTCTCAGTTCCTCGGCGCGGCCAAGCTCGGCGTAACCAAGATCAACATCGACACCGATGGACGCCTGGTGTGGTGCCGCGTGCACAGAGAGTTCTTCCGCGACCACCCCGAGAAGTTCGATCTGCGCGATCCGGGCAAGGTATTCATCCCTGAGTACGCCAAGTTCATCGCCGCGAAGAACGTCCTTCTCGGCTCGGCCGGACAGCTCGATGCGGTCCGTGCCGCAGTGAAGAAGTAACGCTATCACGCGCGTCCGGAACCCCGGACGCGCGTTCTTTTTTTGCTTTAATCAAGGAGACTACACAATGGCCAAGAAAATCATGGTCGACGGCAATCAGGCCGCCGCCGAAATCGCTTTCGCGTGCAGCGAAGTCGCTGCAATCTATCCGATCACCCCGTCTTCCCCCATGGGCGAGTGGTCCGACGAGTGGGCCGCAAAAGGCCAAAAGAACCTGTGGGGCACCGTGCCTCACGTGATTGAACTGCAGTCAGAAGGCGGCGCCGCTGGCGCGGTCCACGGCGCACTCACCACCGGCGCACTCACCACCACCTTCACGGCCTCGCAGGGCCTGCTCCTGATGATCCCCAACATGTACAAGATCGCCGGCGAACTCACGCCGACCGTCTTCCATGTGACCGCCCGCGCACTCGCCATGCAGGGTCTCTCGATCTTCGGCGACCACGGCGATGTCATGGCCTGCCGCCAAACCGGCTTCGCGATGCTGTGTTCCAACAGCGTCCAGGAAGTCATGGACATGGCCACAATCGCCCATGCCGCGACACTCGAGTCCCGCATCCCCTTCCTTCATTTTTTTGACGGCTTCCGCACGTCCCATGAAGTGCAGAAGATCGAGCAGGTCGAAACCGCAACCATCCGCGCCATGATCGACGACGATCTGATCTCGGCGCACCGCGCCCGTGCGCTCAATCCTGAAAAGCCCATGATCCGCGGCACCGCGCAGAACCCGGACGTCTACTTCCAGGGTCGCGAGACGGTGAACAAGTTCTACGAAGCCACAGCCGGCATCGTCCAGAAAAGCATGGACAAGTTCGCTGCGCTTACCGGCCGCCAGTACAAGCTCTTCGACTACGTGGGCGCGGCAGATGCCGAGCACGTCATCGTCATCATGGGCTCCGGCGCAGAAGCCGTCCACGAGACGGTTGAAGAGCTGGCCAAAAAAGGCGAGAAGCTAGGCGTCATCAAGGTGCGCCTGTATCGTCCGTTTGACGCCAAGGCCTTCGCCCTCGCGATCCCCAAGACGATCAAGACGCTGACGGTTCTGGACCGCACCAAGGAGCCTGGCTCCATCGGTGAACCGCTCTATGTCGACGTCCGCACCGCGATCGGCGAGATCATGCAGTACAAGCTGGCTGACATCAAGTCCTGGATCCCGACCTACGGCGGGCGCTACGGCCTCGGCTCCAAGGAGTTCACCCCCGCAATGGTCAAGGCTGTCTTCGACAATGCCAAGGCCGCGCAGCCCATGAACCACTTCGCGGTCGGCATCAACGACGACCTCACTGGCCTCAGCCTCACGATCCAGCCCTTCAGCCTCGCGGACGAAGGCCGTAAAGAGTGCATGTTCTACGGCCTCGGCTCGGACGGCACCGTCGGCGCGAACAAGAACTCGATCAAGATCATCGGCGACGACACGGAAAACTTCGCACAGGGCTACTTCGTTTACGATTCAAAAAAGGCTGGCGCAATCACCGTCTCGCACCTGCGCTTCGGCCCGCAGCTGATCCGCAGCACCTACCTCTGCACCAAGCCGGACTTCGTTGCCTGCCACAACTTCTCCTTCCTTGAGAAGTATGACATGCTCGCCAACATCAAGCCGGGCGGCACGTTCCTGCTCGCATCGCCTTTCGAGGCGAGCGAAGTGTGGGACAAGATGCCCGACGAGATCGAGCAGCAGATCATCGACAAGAAGCTCAAATTCTACGTGGTCAATGCCCTCAAGCTCGACCATGAACTGCACCTCGGCGGACGCATCAACACCATTATGCAGACCGCGTTCTTCAAGATCTCCGGCATCCTGCCCGAGGACGAGGCCATCAACGCCCTCAAGAAAGCCGCGAAGAAGAGCTACGGAAGCAAAGGCGATGCGGTCGTCAAGATGAACTGGGACGCCATCGACGCCGCTTCCGACGCGGTGAAAAAAGTGGACTACCCGCCCAAGCCCGCTGGCGCGTGCAAGATGCCCAAGGTCGTCTCCGACGCGGCACCTGACTTCGTCAAGACCGTGACCGCAGAGATCATGGCGCAGCGCGGCGATGACATCACGGTTTCGCAGATGCCAAACGACGGCACCTGGCCTACCGCCACCACCCAGTGGGAGAAGCGCAACATCGCTACCGAGATCCCTGTTTGGGACCCCGACACCTGCATTCAGTGCATGCAGTGCTCGCTGGTCTGCCCGCACGCCTCGATCCGTGGCAAGGTTTACGATCCGACGTGCCTCAAGGACGCTCCGGCGACCTTCAAGAGCGTGGACGCCAAGGGCGTTGTCGGCAAAGCCTTCCCAGGTGCCAAGTACACCATCCAGATCGCGCCGGAAGACTGCACGGGCTGCGGGCTCTGCGTCCAGCGCTGCCCGGCCAAGAACAAGGCCGACCCCACGAAAAAAGCCATCAACATGGCTGCCCAGATTCCGCTACGCGTCACCGAAGTGGCGAACTGGAGCTTCTTCCTGGGACTGCCCGAGGCCGACTGCTCCAAGATCAGCCCGAACACGATCCAGGGCAGCCAGCTCAAGCGCCCGCTCTTCGAGTTCTCCGGTGCCTGCGCGGGCTGCGGCGAAACGCCTTACATCAAGCTTCTCACCCAGCTTGTCGGCGACCGCTTGCTCGTCGGCAACGCCACGGGATGCTCATCCATCTATAGCGGCAACCTGCCGACCACCCCCTACTGCAAGCGCGAAGACGGGCGTGGACCGGCTTGGGCCAACTCGCTGTTCGAGGATAACGCGGAATTCGCTCTGGGCATGCGGCTCACCGCCGACAAGCTCAACGTGTACGCGCTCGAACTGATCGAGAAGGTTCTGGCTGCCGACAAGGTGCCTGCGGCTGTCAAAGCCGTGGCCGAAAAAATCAAGACCACCGAACAGAAGACACCCGAAGGCGTCGAGGCGATGCGCGGACTTGTCGCGGAACTGAAGAAGTACCTCGGCGAGGCGTGCGCCTGCGACGTCTGCAAGAACCTGCTCGGCGTGGCGGACTACCTGATCCGCAAGTCCGTGTGGGCCATCGGAGGTGACGGCTGGGCGTATGACATCGGCTACGGCGGCCTCGACCACGTGCTCGCCACGGGCCGCAACATCAAGATTCTGGTGCTCGACACCGAGGTCTACTCAAACACCGGCGGACAGGCCTCCAAGTCCACACCGCTCGGCGCGATCGCCAAGTTCGCTGCGTCCGGCAAAAGCCAGATGAAGAAGAACCTCGGCATGATCTCAATGACCTACAAGAACATCTACGTTGCGCAGGTGAGCTTGGGTGCCAACGCGGCCGCCACAGTCAAGGCCTTTGTCGAGGCTGAGGCCTATGACGGCCCCGCCATCATCATCGCCTACTCGCACTGCATCGCGCAGGGCTTTGACTTGGTCGACGGCCTGGAGCACCAGAAGATTGCGGTCGAAACCGGCCACTTCCCGCTGTACCGCTACACCCCGGAACTTTCCGAACAAGGTAAGAACGCGCTGCAGCTCGACAGCAAGGCTCCGACGCAGTCGTTCGCGGAGACGGCGCTGAAGGAAAACCGCTTCAAGCAGCTCACGAAGCTCAACCCGAATGCGACAGCGATGTTGCAGTCGGCTGAGAAGAAGTTCAAGGAGAACTTCGAGATGCTGCAGGCGCTGGCCAGCCTGCCCCGTTCGTAAGCGAAACGCATAACCAAAAAAGGCGCTCCGGTTAACACCGGTGCGCCTTTTTTCTTTCTACGAACACTTGACTTCCAATAAAAAAACCGGTTAAATGTTGCACGTTTTCCATGACTAGCAAGCGCGAATACTTTTACTTTAGTTACTTTAGGTTGCCGGACACACGGTTCGGGTCGACCCGGTAAGCTTTTGTAAACTGGGAATTGACTTTGAAATGAACCGCGTGTCCTTTGCCGGACACGCGGTTTTTTTTGTTTTTATCACCCCCTAACACATCGAAAGCGAAACGCCATGATCATCGTACTCAAGCCCCACGCCACGGAAACCGACATCGCCACCGTCAGCGACCTGGTCTGTTCCCTCCGCTATCAGCCGCGCATCATCCGCGGCGTCGAACAGACGGTTATCGCCTGCATCGGCGACGAGCTCAGCAATCGTTCGCTCGAAGTTCTGAAGAACCTGTCGTCCGTCGAGTCGGTCTTCCCCGTCCAGAAAAAATTCAAACTGGTCTCGCGCGAATACCACCCCGCCGACTCGGTTGTGGACGTCAAAGGCACGCTCATCGGCGGCGGCAACATCCAGGTCATCGCCGGACCCTGCGCCATAGAAAGTTACGACCAGTTCCGTACGGCGGTGACAGACCTCGTGAACTGCGGCATTAAAATCGTACGCGCCATGCCTTTCAAACCCCGCACATCGCCTTACGACTTTCAAGGACTGAAGCTCGACGGAGTAAAGATCATGCGCGAAGTCAAGGCGGAGTTCGATGTCGCCATGATCTCGGAGGTCCCTGGCCCCGCTCAGATTGAAATCCTGTGCGATGTCGTGGACATATTCCAGATCGGTGCACGTAACGCCCAAAACTACGACCTGTTGGAGCACCTCGCACACGCGGGCAAGCCCGTATTGCTCAAACGGGGGTTGGCCAGTACGGTGGAAGAGTGGCTCACAGCCGCCGAGTATCTCGTTGTGAATGGCTGCCCGCAAGTCATCCTGTGCGAGCGGGGTATCCGCTCGTTCGACCCCTCAACGCGGAATGTGCTGGATCTCGGCGCGGTAGCCGTTGCCCGCCAACTCTCCCACCTGCCCGTCATCGTGGACCCGAGCCACGCGGTGGGTGCTCGGAAACTGGTGCCCACGCTGGCTCGCGCGGCCTTGGGTGCCGGTGCCGACGGGCTCATTGTGGAGGCGCACCCCGATCCGGTCAACGCCTTCAGCGATGCGGCTCAACAGATCGAATCCTCTCAATTCGGCGAGTTCCTTAAGGACCTCGAACCCTGGATCGCACTCGCCCGCGAACAGCGCAAGCGCGAGACCGCCTAACCTCTATGTACGGGCGCGGCCCACCGCGCCCCCCGTCCCAACTGACTCCTAACTCCCCCGTTTCTCTCCCCGCTCTTTACGCCCCCCGTCCCATTCCCAACTCCCAACTCCCAACTCCTTCCCAACTCCCAACTCCTAACTCCTAGCTCCTCCCCCCCATGCCACCCATCCTCTACCTCGGCCCCGAAGGCACGCACTCGCACGAAGCCGCGCTCCAGCGCTTCGGCGAAGGCGCGAACCTGTTCTCCTGCCTGTCTCACTATGACGTGTTCGAACGGCTGTGCGATCCTAAATCACGACCTCGCCCAATGGCCATCGTGCCCGTGGAGAACTCGAGCGAAGGCCCGGTCACACAAACGCTCGACCAGCTCGCCACCTACCCTGTGGTTGCGATCACGGAAAGCTTTTCAATCTCAATCCGGCACCATTTGCTGGTTCAGCCGGGTCTCCGAAAACTCGCCTCCATCCAACGTGTATACAGCCATCCTCAGGCCTTGGGCCAATGCCGCGCTTCGCTGCGCAAGTGGCTGCCGCACGCGGAGCTTTTCCCCGAGTCAAGCACGGCCGCCGCCGCACGCCGCGCCGCGCAAGAACAGGGCAGCGCCGCGCTGGCCTCTGCCGCCGCCGCTCGCCTCAACGGCCTCATCCTGCTGAAAAAAAACCTTCAAGACAGTGACGAGAATGTCACGCGGTTCTTCGTGGTCACCGCCGGCCGCCGACCGCCACCGGCCGCCGAGAAGCCGCGCGAGTTCCGGTCGCTCATCCACTTGGTGATCGGCAACCGCCCCGGCGCATTGCTGCACGCGCTCGCCCCCTTTGACGCCGCGGGCGTGAACCTCACCTTCATCCAGAGCCGCCCTTTGCCGGGGAGGCCCTGGGAATATGGCTTTTTCATCGAGGCCGCGACAGACTGGAAGAAACCTGCCGCCGAAGCCGCGTGGAGACTCGTGCTCGCCCTCTCAGAGTCCGGCCGCAAGATCGGCACGTATCCGGTGGCGTAAGGATTGAAACGATGAACAAACTTGCCCAACTTCGAAATATCATCGCCTCGCTTGACGAGACGCTCGTCAAAGCCTTCTGTGGACGCTCGTTTTACAAGGTGAACGCGGAGCTGTACAACGAGCTTAAACGCACGTTGGCAATCTCTGAAACCGCCACGCTGTTCGGAGCGGCCTCGACGATTGCCGGGCGGGGCCACATCCTGCGCCCGCTCTATGTCAACACGCTCCTGCCCGTCCTGTGTGACCCGGGCACGGACGCTGACCGCCGGAAATGCATCGCGGCCGACGCCAACTGCATGAACGCCCTTGTTCAGCGCCTGAACCTCTCGGTGCACGTGGCAGCCCTCAAACTTGAGGAGATTCCCGAATCGCTCCGCATCCCGCTCCAGAACCGCGACCCCGCACAGATGGAAGAGGCCATTACAAACCATGCCGTCGAAGCCGACGTCATCGCACGCATCCTTGAGATGACCCGCGAGCAGCACGCCTCCGCCGACCTTCCCCAAAAGATATCCCGTCTCTATGAGTCCTGGATCATCCCGATCTCACGTAAGATCCAAGTCCACGACCTGCTCGCCAAACACCGCTCGTGAGGCCTCCATGCCCGTTGTTAAGGCGCGACGAAAACTTTTTCAGACCGGCCTTATTTTTTCCGTTGACTATCGCCGAGCGTTTCTATATAAAGAAACACTCAACAGACGGCATCAGGCAAATCGCGAGGTGCCGCAGAGGCTCACGGCGCATGAAACAGACCAACAACAGGCAGACGTACGGGTGGCGGAGTCGCTTTTCGCGAAGCCGCTGACGGTGTTGTGCGCCAAGACGAACAGATTCAGGCAAACGGAAACCGGCAGCTTCAGGCAAAACCGGTTTCCGTTTTTGTTTTACCGTCCCGACGCGTTCATTTGAACAGGAGATCATCATGTTACTCGACACCTTTCCCTCGCGCGAAAAATTCCACGACCTGCTGAAGAACTGCACGGTCGTGCCGGTCGGGGCTAAAATTTTAGCCGACACCGAAACGCCGGTCTCGATGCTGACGCGCTTTGCCCACGACAACCCCAACGTCTTTCTGCTCGAAAGCGCCGAGGGCGGCGAGCGCTGGGGCCGGTATAGTTTCATGGGCGTCTCAGCCCGCGCCAACATCACCGTCTACCGCAACGACGTGGTGATCCGCCAGGGCATCAGCGAGCAGCGCATCCCACACAACCAAGACCCGCTCGCCATCCTGCGTGACCTGATGAAGCCCTACACGCTCGCCGAACTGCCCGGGCTGCCGCGCTTCTGCGGCGGTCTTGTCGGGTATTTCGCCTACGAAATGATCCACTTCTTCGAACCGCGCGTGCCGAACACCTTGCCGTCCGAGCGTCCGATGGCCGAGTTCATCATCCCCGACACCCTGCTCATCTTCGACAACATCGCGCACACGCTCGACGTCCTCGCCCTCGCCTTCAAAGGCGACACGGACGATGACAAGCTATATGACGACGCCGTCGGCCGCGTGCAGGAACTGTTGGACACGCTCGCGAAACCCGCCGATGTCGCCATGCACCTCAACAAACGCACCGTAAAAATGCCCGAACCCGTCCACGCGCCGGACTATTTCAAGGGCATGGTGGACACGGTCAAGAAGCACATCTACGAGGGTGACATCATCCAGTGCGTGGTCTCGCAAAGTTTTGTCGGCCCCGCCCCTGACGACCTCGTCAGCCTCTACCGCGCCCCGCGCTATGTCAACCCCTCGCCCTACCTTTTCTTTCTCAAATCGCAAGGCTGCACACTGATCGGCTCCTCGCCGGAAACCATGATCCGGCTCGACAAGCGCACCGCCTGCCTGCGCCCCATCGCGGGCACGCGTCCGCGCGGCAAGACCGAACAGGAGGACCGCAAAAATGCCGACTCTCTGCTGCAGGACGAGAAGGAACGCGCTGAACACCTGATGCTGGTCGACCTCGGCCGCAACGAGCTCGGACGCGTCTCGCTGCCGGGAACCGTGCAGGTCACTGACCTCATGGTTGTCGAACGCTACTCGCACGTCATGCACCTCGTCTCGAACATCACCGCAGACATCGAGCCGCAGTACGATGCCTTCGACCTGTTCAAGTCATCCTTCCCCGCAGGCACGCTCAGCGGCGCACCCAAGATCCGCGCCATGGAGATCATCGCCGAGTTGGAAGATGAGCCGCGCGGACCTTACGGCGGTGCGGTCGGCTACGTCTCGTTCGACGGCAACATGGATTTCTGCATCTGCATCCGAACGGCGATTGCGGAACATGGGCGCCTGACGATCCGTGCGGGCGCGGGGATCGTCGCCGACTCAGATCCCGAGTACGAGTACCGCGAAACCGTCAGCAAAGCGGGTGCCATGGCCCGCTCGCTTGAATTGCTCAAACTTGTGCAAGAAAAAGAAGCCAAGATCAAACGTGCCCTCGCCTAAGCCAAGGAGCCTGCCATGATTTTAATGATCGACAACTACGATTCCTTCACCTACAACCTCGTACAATACTTGCGCGAGATGACGCCCGACGTGGCCGTTTACCGCAACGACGCCATCACGGTGGCGCAGATCGCAGCCATGGCTCCGTCCGCCATTGTGATTTCCCCGGGGCCCGGGCGGCCCGAACATGCGGGTATTTCCTGCGACGTGATCCGCACCTTCGCGGGCAAGGTCCCGCTGCTCGGCGTTTGCCTCGGGCACCAGGCCATGGGGCTGACCTTTGGCGGCACGGTCACCTACGCCAAGCGGCTCATGCACGGCAAAACGTCGGAAATCACGAGCGACGGCGAAGGCCTTTTCAAGGGCCTCGGCGACCGGCCCTTTAAAGCCATGCGCTATCACTCGCTCGTGATCGACCGCGCCTCGCTTCCCGATTGCCTCGCCATCACCGCCGAGTCTGAAGACGGCGAGATCATGGGCATCCGCCACAAAGAGTTCCTCATGGCAGGTATCCAGTTCCATCCCGAGTCCATCATGACGCCGGTCGGAAAGCGGATCCTGCGCAACTTCCTCAAACTTGCCAGCGTCTAGGAAGCCCTCATGAATTATACGGCCTTGCTCAAAAAACTCATCGCCCGTCAAGACCTTACCGAGACGGAGGCCTTCGATGCTATCGCCTCGACCCTTGCGGGTGACCTCACGGAAGGCCAGATCGGCGCATTTCTCGCCACGCTCTCTTCCAAAGGTGAAACGATCGACGAGATTTCCGCGGGCGCACGGGCGATGCGCGCCGCCGCAACCCGCGTGCAGTCGCTCAGCGCAAACACGCTGGACACGGTGGGCACCGGCGGCGACGGCGGCATGACCTTCAACGTTTCCACCACCGTCGCCTTCGTTGCCGCTGGCGCGGGCTCGATCGTCGCCAAGCACGGCAACCGCGCAAGCTCAGGCAAAAGCGGCAGTGCGGACTGTCTTGAGCAACTGGGGCTAAACCTCTCGGCCGACCCGGAGATCATGGAGCAGGCTCTCAACGAAATCGGCATCACGTTCCTGTTTGCCCCCTCGTTCCACAAAGCCATGCGCTTCGCGGGCCCCGTGCGCAAGCAACTCGGCGTACGCACCCTCTTCAACCTTCTCGGTCCGCTCACCAATCCAGCGGGCGCACCCTGCCAGCTCATCGGCGTGTTCGCGCCTGAGCTGACTGAAACCTTCGCCGAAGTCCTGAAGAAGCTCGGCTCGCGCCGCGTGCTGGTCGTCCACGGCCATGACGGCATGGACGAGATCACGCTGACCACAACCACGCGCTGCTCGGAGCTCAAGGACGGAAAGATCAAGACCTACGATATCGACCCGACCGCCTTTTTTGATGACCCGTGCTCGGCCGCTGACCTCGAAGGCGGAGGCCCCGCCGACAACGCCTTGATCACGCGTGCGATTCTCAAGGGCGAAGTACAAGGCCCTAAACGCAACATCGTGTTGATCAATGCCGCAGCCTCCCTACTCGCCGCCAATCAGGTCGCCGACCTTGCGGAGGGTGTCCGCCGCGCCGCCGAGTCCATCGACTCCGGTGCCGCCTTCGACAAACTCGAACGGCTGATTGCCTTCAGCCAAATCTGATGCTGAGCCAGGATTACAGGATTAACAGGATTGAGTAGGAATCTGCGAACTCGTTAAATGAAAGGGCTGAACAATGGAAAACGACATTGATAAGCTGACAGGTTTAATCATCGGATGCGCGATGGAAGTTCACAAAATCCTCGGCCCGGGCTTCCTTGAGTCTGTTTATGAAGAAGCACTCGTCTTTGAATTGGAGCTGCATGGCATCGCATGTGAACGGCAAACACCCATTCATGCGAGCTATAAAGGTCATCCTGTTGGCGATTTTGTCTCAGACCTATTCGTCGAAAAACGTGTGCTCGTCGAGTTGAAAGCGAGTCAGACGTTGCATGACCGGCATGGCATCCAGCTTGTCAACTATCTGACCGCCACAGGCATCGAGGATGGGCTGTTGTTAAACTTTGGCACGGACAGTCTTCAGTTCAAACGCAAACGTCGGTTCTACACACCATCTGCCACCTCCAGTCAGCGAGTAGCCGGCACAACCAACAACGATGGTTATTTTTAGCCGGGATTACAGGATTAACAGGATTGAAGAATTTAAATGCAAACGCCAATGACAAAGACACGGAGCTTGCAGCCGTCAAAACCACACCGCACCCAATCTCGTTAATCCTGTAATCCTGGCTAAAATGTCTTTTCTCGACAAAATCCTCAACCCAACCCTACCCATACCCCAATCTCGTTAATCCTGTAATCCTGGCTAAAATGTCTTTTCTCGACAAAATCCTCAAAGCAAAAAACGCGGAGCTTGCAGCCGCTAAAGCCGCCGTGCCCCAATCCCAGCTCGAACTGCGCGCAGCCTCCCGCCGCGACTTTCGCGGGTTCGCTGCCGCGCTCGACGCTCCCGGCGTTCGCATCATTGCGGAGATTAAGCGCGCGTCGCCCTCGCTCGGCGACATCCGGCCCGACCTCGACCCGGCCGCTACCGCGCAGGCTTATGCGAACGGCGGCGCAGCCGCGCTCTCGGTTCTCACCGAACCCGCCTACTTCAAAGGGTCGGCCTCCGATTTGCAGCGGGCTCGCAACGCGGTCGAGCTCCCCGTGCTGCGCAAAGATTTCATCATCGACCCCTATCAGGTCTATGAGACCGCAGCCATGGGGGCTGACGCGCTGTTGCTGATTGTGCGCATTCTCGACGATGAGCGCCTGTACTCGCTCCATGCGTTGGCCCGCGATCTTGGACTCGATGTGCTGACCGAGGTCTTTGACGAACAGGACATCTCCCGCGCCAACGCATTGGGCGCGACCCTGGTCGGCATTAACAACCGTGACCTCGCCCACTTCAAAACCGATATCACACAGGCGTCGCGCCTCGCTAAGCAATTACACCCCGAAGCCGCTGCCATTGCCTTGAGCGGCATTCACGCGCTTGAAGATATCCGGCAAACCCTCGACACCGGCATCCGTCGGTTCCTCATTGGTGAAGCGCTCGTGCGTCAGCCCGATCCCACCGCCACCCTCCGGTCCTGGACGTCCCTCCCGGTCTCCCACTCTCAACTTCTAAATCCTAACTCCTAAATCCTCCTTCTCATGTTCCTCCCTAATCTCAAAATTTGCGGCATCACCACACGCAAAACCGCCCTGTTCTGCGCCGAAAGCGGCGTGGGCGCACTGGGTGTAGTCTTTTTCAAAAAAAGCCCGCGCTGTGTGACATCCCAACAGGCACGCGCCCTTTTCGAGGGCCTGCCCGCACGCGTGGCACGCGTCGGGGTTTTCGTCGATATGCCGACCGATGAAATCATCGCCGTAGCCCGCGAAGCCTCGCTCGACACGATACAGATGCACGGCAACGAACCGCTGTCAGCCATCACGGCTGCGCAAGACGCGGGTTTCCATGTCATCAAGGTTTTGAAGGTCACAGGAGATGCGCTCCTGGAATCGGCACGCAGCTTACCCGCCGCGGCCGGAATTCTGGTAGAATGTGGCTGTGGCACGCTTCCGGGAGGGAACGGTGCCGCATGGAACTGGGCCGACGCCGCGCCGCTGGCAGCGGTCCGTCCGTTTGGTTTGGCAGGTGGGCTGACGCCCGGCAACCTGGGGGAGGCCGCCCGCCTTTCGCAGGGTGTTGCCTGGGACGTCAGTTCCGGCATCGAGACCGCGCCAGGCATCAAGGATCACGCGGCCGTACGTGAGTTGTTGCAAAGCGCCCTGCTCCTCGGACGAACAGACCCTAAACCGTTTTGGAAAGGCTGAGGACTCGCTGCCACCGGAAAGCCCAACCGCCTAAAAGCTGATTTTTTGAAAGGACTCTATGAACTGCGTTAGACTTGAAAATGTCAACATCGAATCGATCGTACTGCTGGCCACGCCGCGTGAGATGCTGACCGCCGTTCCCCAAACCTCTGCCACCGTGAGCACGGTGTCCAAGGGACGCGAAACCATTGAGCGCATTTTAGACGAAGAAGACCACCGGCTTCTCGCCATCGTTGGCCCGTGCTCGATCCACAACCTCGAAGCTGCCGAGGAGTATGCGCTGCGCCTGAAAAAACTGAGCGATGAAATCTCAGACACCATCTGCGTGGTGATGCGCGTGTATTTTGAAAAGCCGCGCTCCGTGCTCGGGTGGAAGGGCCTCATCAACGACCCCTACATGAACGACACCTTCCACATTGAAGAAGGTATCCGCATGGCGCGCCACTTCCTCGTGCGCGTCGCTGAAATCGGACTGCCCGCCGCCACAGAGGTGCTCGATACCCTCATGCCACAGTACATCGGCGACCTGATCTCCTGGTCGGTGATCGGCGCACGCACGGCGGAAGCGCAGACCCACCGCGAGATCGCCAGTGGCATCTCCATGCCCGTGGGCTTTAAAAACGCGACCGACGGTTCGCTCTCCGCAGCCATCAACGGCATTCATGCGGCCATGGGGTCTCACCACTTCCTGGGGGTGACAGAAGACGGGCTGCCAGCGATTTTCGGAACCACCGGCAACCCGTACCCGCACATCGTTTTGCGCGGCGGCAAGCGCCCGAATTACGATGCCGCCAACATCGTCTTCTGCGAGGCCGCATTGCGGACCGCCAAACTTCCCGTGCAGATCATTGTTGACTGTAGCCACGGCAATTCCGACAAGCAGCCGGAGCGTCAAGGTATGGTCGTGAAAGACATCTTGTCACAAATTGAAAAAGGCAACCGTTCCATCCGCGGCTTCATGCTCGAGAGCCATCTCGAATGGGGTTCTCAGCCCATGCCGAAAGATCCGAAGACGCTTCGCCCAGGCCTCTCGGTGACCGACGCCTGTATCGACTGGCCCACCACCGAGGCGCTGCTGCGCGAGGCCCACGACCGCTACAAGGTTGTGATTGAAGAGCGTTACACCTCCTACGCGGGCCATCCCCGCTGAGTCGCAGGCTATCAGGTCTGCGTAGATGATGCGGGAGCATCTGCAAGGCGTCGCGCATGAAAGGCGAGCCGTCACGCCGCGTCTGGTAGGGATGTTTCCCCGAAACGTCCGCCGGGCCATGCAGCTACGCATTTGCGGCTTCGCGGACGGCAAACGTGAGACCTGCGGACGGCTCGGGGAGCCGTCCCTACCGGACGCGGCCAAACACGCCGGGGATACCGCCGCCACCGAAGGAATTTTAATCCTAGTTGAACATGGATAGACAGGACCCCGGAGTGCCTTACAAAACAACAACCACACTAAAACAAGTTGTTTGAGGGAATTCAGAAGTCAGAATTCAGAAGGAGGATTTCGACGGAAACGTTGTTTTTAACCAAAATTAACAGGATTTGCAGAATTGCGGCGGCGGAAGGAGAAGTGAGAAGTGGGAAGAGAGTAGAGAGTAGTGAGTAGTGGAAGATGCGGGAGCATCTGCAAGGCGTCGCGCATGAAAGGCGAGCCGTCACGCCGCGTCTGGTAGGGATGTTTCCCCGAAACGTCCGCCGGGCCATGCAGCTACGCATGTGCGGTTCCACATGCAG
>JBBRJN010000007.1:0-17395 GCA_038219365.1 Kiritimatiellia bacterium
AGCGGCGGATTTTCTCAGCCACCAGAAGCTTGAGTCCTCCCACGCGGACCATAAAAAACTCGTCGAGGTTCGAAGCGGTAATCGCCAAAAACTTGAGCCGCTCCAGCAGTGGCAAATGCGGATCGCGGCCCTCGTCCAGCACTCGCTGGTTAAAGGCCAGCCAGCTGGTTTCGCGGTTAAAGAAACGGAGGTGGACGCTTTTTTTCATTTCTTGCGGATCCTGCTCAGTTCAGGCTGCGCACGTAACAACGCCGGCCGTAAATCAGTTCGAACAGGTCACCCTTCTCGCCGAGCGCCACCTGTTCGGCGCTGACCCCGACGCGCTTGTCGGAAATACAGACGAGCGCATCGGATTCCAATTCGAAGCGCATCCGGCCCAGACTCTGGTCGTGGACGCGGTCCAGCGCATCCGCAACGCGCAAAAGCGCGGCAAGCTTGCATACGATCAGGCGATCCTCTTGCGTCAGGCCCGCGTACTCCGGATGGCTGATCTGCGGGGAAGCCTTGCGATGATACCGGGCAATCAGGGCGATGAGGTTGGTCTCCGCGAGTGAGAGTCCAATGAATTCCGTGTTGCGGATGAGATACATCGCATGCTTGTGATGGCCGCGTGCATTGACGAAGACCCCAATGTCATGCAGCAGCGACGCCACCTCCAACAGAAGACGATACCGTTCGGAGCAGTCGTGCTCGGCCTTCAAAAGGTCGAACAGCGCCAGCGCGATTTCCGTCACCTGTGCGGCGTGTCGGGCATCGTACAAATACTTTTCTCCGACATCACGTGCGGTCCTTACGACGTGCCGCATCATGGTCGTGGTCCAGGCCGGATCGTTCACCGCCTCGACCAGCAAACCATCACTGAACGAAAGATTACTCACATAAAGATCTTTGAGCTCGAGCGTCTGCGCCATTGAAAGGGCCAGGCAAAGGGCCGGCGCGAGAAGCTCCGCGTCGGGATAGGAGATGTGCCATAGCCGGGCCACCTCCGCCACGGGCACCAGCTTCAATTGTTGCGCCAACCGGCTGAGCTGCGACACTGAAATTTTGGTCACCCCGGTGGCTGCATCGTTGACTGTCACGGCTTTTGTATGCAAGCGTGCGGCGGCAAACCGCAGCTCGCGGCCCATCAGCAAGAGCTTGACCTTCTCCTCCTCGCCGATATTCTGGCGCAAATGAAGGGCCATTTCGCGGGTGCGGCCTTCAACCAGCTCGTCAAGTTGCTTAAGGCTTAAGCCAGCTGACTCCATCTGTTGCCGGACGCGCAGCGAACCCACGTTGTAGGTCTGGGTGAAGCGGATCTCGCCCTCTTTGCGATAGAGCAACCCGCAGGTGAGACCGCCGATTTCCATCACCACGACCCCGCCCTTATCCCACCCGGACTGCCTGTCGGGAATGGCGTGGAACGCAAGGTGGTAATAATAGCCGATCTGCCCCGGATCGAGCATACGGAACGGAATGCGCGAGGCGATGGAAAGGCGATCAAGAAAAGTTTCGCTGTTGTCAGCCTGCCTCACGGCTGCATTGGCTACGGCCATGACCGACTCCGGCAGAATGGCGTATTCCTGTAATAACTGGCGAAAACGGGTCAGAATCTGCACACACTGCTCAATCGTGGCGTTTGCGATCCGTCGCGCCTCCACCACATCGCGTCCGATAGCGACAGATTGCACGGCGCGCTCCAACACGCAGATGCCTTTTTCACCGCGCCTCTCAGCAATGGACAGGCGGAGAAAGGTCGACCCGATGTCAACCACCGCAACGGTTTTCGCTACCGTTTGTGCCTTTTTTTTCGCTTTCATGTGGTTGCTTTGCAGCACACCTAATTGTTTGCTTTGTGTGAGCGACGCCGTGGTGCCGGCGCACCCTGTCGAGTTTTGAGAAACTGACCTTTTAGGCAATGCATGGGCACCTTGCCTACGGTTTAGGCATCGTAACACAGCCGATTCGGGCATTCAAGCATGGGCTGAAACTCTCATAAACCGTATCGCGGTTCTTGTAGAAACGGCGGAGACGCGATAAAGTAGTGAATTTGGATTGTCATCAAACAAGGGAGCGGCGATGAACACATCGAGGAGCGCATGGTTTGCTGGGTTTCTTTTGGTGACCGGCTTAGCCAGGGCAGCGGATCTGGAGGTCGGCAACAGCAGAATCGTTTTTCGCTATGAGGAGCATGCCAACCGTCTGGTTTTGGCTGAACGAGAGTCTGGCAAAACATTCGCAACCTCCGACTTTTTCGCGCCGGAGGGAGCCGCCGTTCGCACGGTCAAAGTCGCAGACCGGGTGTTCGTGGCGGGCGATGCGCTGGAAGTGACCTGCCCCGACGGACTGCGCACTCAGGTGATCATTGACAAGGAAAGACCCTTCATTTTCTTCCGCACCATCCTGAAGAACGGCATGGCTCAACAGGTCACGAACCGGATTTCATACTCGGCGCTGAAGCTGGATCTTGGCCTGCCGACCGCCGCGCTGAATACGCTGGGCACGGGTGGACTGCTCAAACCGGACAAGAACCCCGGGAGCTACATGTGGACCGCCGTGGCCGACCCCGAAACGCGCCGCGGCGTGGTCGCTGGCTGGGTCACCACAGACCGCGGCAGCGGCATCGTGCGCATGGAGGCGACGAACGGGGTCTTGCGCCTGCTCCCGCATGTGGACTACGGGCGCCTTTTGCTCGAACCCGGCCAGAGCGAAACACTGGAAACCTTCGCAATCGGCCTTTTTAACGATGCCCGGCTTGGATTAGAGGCGTATGCCGACACCCTCGCCAAGGTCAACAACATCCATCTGCCGCCCATGCCCACCGTGCACTGCACCTGGTATGTTGACGGTGCGTCGAACGAAAACGTGCTGACCGGGCGCACCGCTTACGCCTCCCAAATCCTCAAGCCCTTTGGCCTGAACGTCATGCAGATTGACGACGGGTGGCAGCTCGGCAAATCCAAGGACGGCCCCAAGAAGGTGTTCATCGGCCACAACCCGCAAGGCCCCTACCCTTCCGGCATGAAGACCACCGCGTTCGCCATCCGCAAAGCGGGCATGACTGCCGGCATCTGGCTGATCCCCTTCGCGGGATCGAGCGACGACCCGTGGTTCGCCGACAAAACCGAGTGGTTCGCCAAAAAGCCCGACGGCAAGCCCTACGACACCCGCTGGGGCGGCACCTGCTTTGACCTCACCCGTAAAGACACGCAGGCTTACCTCAAGAGCGTCATCAACACCCTGACGCATGACTGGGGCTACAACTACCTCAAGATGGACGGACTCTACACCGGCGCGTCGGTGAACCTGAACTACGTGTGCGATACCTTCCGTGAGGACGAGATCGGACAGGCCGTGCTTTCAGATCCAAAAATCACGCAGATCGAGATGATGCGTAACAGCCTGAAGCTCGTGCGTACGACCGCCGGCAAAGAGGTGTTTTTGCTGGGCTGCTGTATTCCGCAGAACATGCGCAGCGCGGGCGCTGCGTTCGGCCTGGTGGATGCCATGCGCATCGGCCCCGATAACGGCGCGAACTGGGCCAGCCTGATGCGAGGCCCGGAATTTGGCGCTTGGCAGTACTTCCTGAACGGGCGCGTCTGGTACAACGACCCCGATCCGCTCTACGTCCGGTCCTCCCTGCCGCTTGAACACGCGCAGGTCATCTGTTCATGGGTAACGCTGAGCGGACAGATGAACAGCAGCAGCGAGAACTACGGAGGGCTGCCGTCCGACCGCCTCGACCTTTTGAAACGCACGATGCCGTCGCACAACGCCGTGGCGCGGCCCGTGGACCTGTTCGAGAACCGCATCCCCGGTATCTGGCTGGTCACCGACAGCGCCACGTCCGGCCACCCCTGCCGCGCTGTGGTCGGCCTCTTTAACTGGGAGAGTAAGGAGAAGTCCTTTGATGAGTCACTCGCTAAAATCGGCCTTCCCGGCGAGGGCGAGCAGATCGCTTTCGACTTCTGGAACAACGCCCTCACCCCGCCTTTCAAAGGCCGCCTCACGCAAACCCTGCGCCCGCAATCATGTGCAGTCCTCGCCGTGCGCCCCGTCCTCAACCGGCCGCAGCTCATCTCCACCTCGCGCCACATCACGCAGGGCATTGTGGACGTCAAGGAGGAGCGCTGGGATGCCGCCACGCGCACCCTCTCCGGCGTCAGCCAAGTGGTCGCCGGCGACCGTTACGAACTGCGCATCCTGTCCTATACGGGTGCAGGCACAGCCGCTGGCGTGGTTGCGTCCGTGGCCCTCACTGGCCCGAACGGTTATGAATTGACCCTCTCCCCCGGGGAGGGTGTTGTTGCCCGGCCCGAAGACGCCTACTCCAACGCCAACACACCGGATGCGCCCATGACCATGCTTTTCGAGCCCAAGACCGAAGAGGGGCTTGTGCGCGTCGCCTTCACCAGCGGCGGCGGCGGGTCGTTCACATGGAAGGTGACTTTTTCCGACAAACCCGCGCCCGCCCTTGTTCCCGCCGCCGCCAGCCTCAAGGCCGAAATGCCCGACATCTATGGACCCGTGGTCCTGACGTGGAGCGGCAACACACGCGCCTGTGAGATCCGGCGCGACGGCAAGGTCGTCTTGCCCGCCGCGCTCGGCGGCATCTGGCGCGACCTGCACGTACAGTCCGAAGCGAACTACCGGTACGAGGTCATCCCCTACACCCTCTCTGGCACACGCGGAGAACCGCTGTCCGTCACCTTCAAGGTACCCGCCATTCCCCAACTCGGCCATGTGCCGCCCAAGCCTGACGTGAAGCTCGATGCGCTGACCCCCGTGAAGCAGGCGGTCGGCTACGGCACGCTCAAAAGGGGAACCTCGCTCAATGGTCCGTTACGCCTGGGCAAGGAGACCTTCGCCTCGGGTATCTGCATCCATGCCGACGGGTATGCGGTCTACACGCGCGATTCGGCCTGGCGGCGCTTTGTCGCGGTCGTCGGCATCGACGAAAGCCAGCGGCCGCAGGACCAGTCCAGCATCATCTTCAGCGTGGCGGCCGAGGCCGCCGACGGCCGCCGCATCTTGGCGACTTCGCCCGTGATCCGCTTCGGACAACGCGAGTGCTGGCACTTTGACGTCGAGTTGCCCAAGGACGCCGAACGTGTGGTGCTGCTCTCCGAATCCGCCGGTGACGGCAACAAGAGCGACCATGGCGACTGGTGCGACGCAGGGTTTATCACGACCCGTAACCCTTAAGCAAAGCCCTCTCACTTGCCAACCGCAAAGAGTGACAACTGATTTTTAAAGTGTGTGGCCTGCACAACAAAAAGGCAGCATAAAATTATAAAATCGAAGGAATACCTGTAAGTGTTACTGATGGCCATATTGATTCTGTCGATTGTGATTCAATTCTGTGCAGCAGGGATTGCCCTCCTCCTGATTCGGAGGAGCTATCGCAGCAGCGCCTGGATTTTTTTGGCTGTCGCATTTTTACTTATGGGGATTCGCCGAGGCGTTTCATTATCAACTGCCCTCGCTTCTGGCACCGCCGTGCTTGACCCGATCTCCGAGAGTTTGGGCCTCTTGGTTTCGCTGCTGCTGCTGGCGGGCGTCTGGATGATCAGGAGCGTGTTTGACTACCTCACCCGTTTGCGTGTCAACGCGGAAGCTCAAGCTGAGAAACGCAAGAAAGCTGAGGCGGACTTGATCATTTCCTTGCGGGAAGCCGAAGAGACGTCCGTCCGCTTGCGGGAAAGTGAAGAGAAGTTGCGCTTTCTAGGTGACAATCTGCCGGGTGTCCTGCTCTATCAACTCGACTGCGGGGTGGACGGACGGGATAGACAACTCACTTATGTCAGCCGCGGCGTCGAACAACTCCACGAGTTGTCCGTGGCCGAAGCGATAGCATCTCCGTTTGCGATTTACACCCAGCTGTGCGAGGAGGATTGCCGGTCTTTCGTGGAGGTTGAAAAAGGTGCAATCGAGAACAAATCTCTTTTCCGTACAGAGGCGCGCATCAAACTCCCCTCAGGAAAAACGAAATGGATTCTCTTCGCTTCCGCACCGCGGCGGGCGGCGAACAACCACCAGGTGTGGGACGGATTCGAAGTCGACATCACAGACCGAAAGCGCCTCGAAGAGGAGTTGCGGAGGCACAGCGAGACCCTCGAGAAGGCTGTGGCGGACCGGACTGCCCGTCTGCAGCGGCTTGCGGTCGAATTGACACTGGCCGAACAGCGTGAACGCAAGCGCCTTTCAGATTTTTTGCATGACGACCTGCAGCAGGTTCTCTTCGGGGCAAAGTTCCTTGCGCAAAAACTCGTGTCCGATCACTCGCATGAAAATCTTGAAAATGAAATTTGCAAACTCCGCGATCTCCTGACAGATGCGCTCAAAAAAACACGTTCGTTGAGTAGTGAACTGGTGACGCCGCTGCTTTATGTGGTCGGCCTTGTGCCCGCCTTGCGTCAATTGGCGGGACAAATGCTGGACCGCTATGGTCTTAATGTGCTTTTTGAGGTCCAGTGCCTGCCGGATCTGCAGCCAGAAGCTTTAAAGGTTCAGCTGTTTCACTCGGTCAGCGAACTTCTTTTCAATTCCGCAAAACACTCGGGGACGAAAGAGGCTCGCTTGCGAGGCGAACTGTCGGACGGGTGGGTTATCCTTTCTGTCGCGGACCGCGGAAAAGGGTTCGACACCAGCGGGGTCCTGCACGACACCTCCGCCGCGTATGGAAGCGGACTATTCAGCGTCCGCGAACGCATCGGGGCCTTGGGAGGAACGCTGGTGATTGATTCTGCTCCTGGCTGCGGCACATGTGTGACGATCAGCGTTCCGATTCTGTCCGCACCGGCGACCGCGCCACACGCCGTGCAGACGCCATCTTCAGACGAACGTGGCCTCGGCGGTTCAGAAGGCCGGGCCAAGGTCATTGTGGCCGACGATCACGAACTTATGCGCCAAGGGGTTGCGGCGCTGTTGTCCCTTGAGCCTACGCTGGTGGTGGTCGGCGAGGCTGCGGATGGGTTGGAGGCGGTTGCGCAGACGCGACAGCTGCGGCCAGATGTCATCATCATCGATGTCAGAATGCCTAAAATGGGCGGGATTGAAGCGACGCGGCAAATCCTCGCGGAGTTTCCCAACACCATTGTGATCGGCCTGTCAGCCTTTGTGGACGAGGGGTTCAGAACCGAGATGCTGAATGCGGGAGCGATGGAGTTGCTGGATAAGGCGAATGCGGGAGAGCTCCTGACCCTGAGGATCGCCGAATGCCTGGCAACCCGGAATAGCGCTTCAGGAGCGACAAGGGAAGCCCCGCTGACTTGACCTCTTACGGTTGAGTCGACGGCCGCCCTCGTGACGGCCCGATCAGTCTCGTCCCTGAGATGTCAGGTTATAGACGTGGTTGCGCACGCGGCGCAGCGCGCGCCAGCCGTAGCGGAACAGGAACTCCCAATCGCGTGGACGCCCGGAGGCGAGAAAGCGGATTTGTCGGGCAATGAAGCGGGGGTCTGTTGCCACACCGTAGATATCCCGGATCGCCTGATAGTACGCATCGTGCGGGATCGGCGTTTTAACGATAAGCTTGCCCATGTCGAAGTCGTTGTAGTCGTCGGTCAGCAGCATGCCGTTGGCAAGGCACTCCTTATGGTAAGGCGTAAAATCGAGCGGCGTGCAGATCGTTACCTGAAGCGTCCGGGCCAGCCCTTTGAACATCATGTCGCGCACCGTGCTGACGGTTTTTGCCAGCTGTTCAGCCGTCTGCCAGTAGTACCCAACCATGATCGTGAGATGCGGATGGAGCCCGTACCGGGTGAAGAGTTCCAGATTCCGGTAGGCCTGATGCGGCAGGTACCCCTTGTTCAGACGCGTGAGGGTTTCTTCGTCTGCGGCCTCCAAGCCCACCAGCACGAAGCGGAAGTTGGCCTTGGCCAGCAGCGCGATCGTCTCCTCATCGAGATACCCGAAACGGGTGTTGAACCCGAAGTAGCAGCCTCGCGTGTGCAGGCCCCTGTCGATGATCCCCCGTGCAAACGCCCGCGCCTGCTCCCCGCGATACCACACGCCGGAGTCGTCGAAAATTTCACGCACCCCGTAATCCTCGATCAGCCGCTGGTACTCGTTCAAGCTCTTCTCCACGGAACGGATCGAAAACGTCAGGTCAGGCCCGTTGTAGCGGCAGAAGGTACACTTGCCGAATGTGCAGTCGCGGATCACGCTGGTCGCGTAGGTGCCGGGCGTGCGCAGGTAGTTTCCGTTCTCGTAGGCGTAGCGCTTCCACTCGACTAAATCGCGATCAACGTCGGGTGAAAGGTCGAGATCCTCGACACGCTTGAACGCTCCCGTCGAGCGGAGCCGGCTCTCGTCGACGCGGATGAAAAGCCCCTCGATCTCGCAGGTCTCTCGCCAGTCCTCGTGCTCGGCGATATAGGGGATCAGCTTCTTGAGCACAAAGTCGACGTGGTTGCTCTGCACAATGACATCCGTGTCGCAGGCGCGCATCGTCTCTTCCGGCTTGCGCATGGAATGATAGCCCGTCATGATGACCAGCGCCTTGGGCAAATCCCCCTTGAGCCGTTTGACCAGACTCCAGTAGAACTTCATCACGGGCGTGGTGCTCTCAAACACCACAACGTCCGGACGCCACGCCAAGAGCCCCGCATACCACTCGTCGAAACTCTTCTGCTGCGCATTGCCGTCATCCCAGCGCACCTCGCAACCGACGTCGCGCAGCCAGGTCGCCGCTTGGGCGTGCACGACCGGCAGCAGGAAGGTGGGGATCTTGAAGTACTGCACATTGCGGTTTTGCGAGACCATGGCGACTTGGCCCCGGTCATTGAGAATGGGCGGATAGGAGATCGCCACTTTCATGTTTCCCTCACCTCTCTGGTGTGTGAACGGTCAATCAAAAGAATGTCTCGGTAAGAAGATTGTCGCCGGGGACGCCTTGTTCGCGCAGCAGGTCATACACGTTGGCAACCATGGCGCTCTGGCCGCAGAGGTAACAGAGGCGGTCAGGCTCGACCGGATTTTCGCGGAGATACTCCGTGACTCGCCCCGTGAAGTCGCCTCCCGCCTCGCGGCTGACGCAGGCGACATAGCGCTCCCGCTCATAGTCTGCCAGATCATACCGGTCTTCGACCCGGGCAACACCGTGGATCAGCCGGTAATCGAGCCCGGGGAAGTGCCTGATGAAACAGTGAAACGGCGCGATCCCGACCCCCGTCGCCACAAACAGGTAACGGCGCGCCCGGTCAGCGGGATCGGCGATGAAAAACTCACCGTAGGGGCCCGCCAGATCGACCTCGTCGCCGGGTTGCGCTTGCTGCAACGCACAGGCGGTATCACTGCCCGGGCGAGCGATAATCAAAAACTCCAGACAGGGTTCCCCGGGAGGAGAATAAATGGAGAACTCGCGGTTGATGGCGAACCGGTGCGGCCCCAGCGTCACGTGCTGCCCAGCCAAAGCCCGGAACGCGTGCCGGTCAACACGGATCACAAACGTCGCGGCGGTCAGCCGCCTTACGCTTTGCACGAGATGCCGGGGTCTGTCAGACATAATAGCGCTTCCTTCTTGGGATGGGTAGGTTGCCAGACAGGGGGCAGTGAGTCAACCACGAACAAAACGAGTCTTTTGGAGCAGGCTTGTCGAAACACCGGTAAACCGCTACAGTGTCGCACTCTAAAGGTCTGCTATGAAAAAACAGGTTCTCACGCTCGCTCTCCTGCTTCCGTGTTTCCTCTTCGCCACACCCGTGCCCGAGGGCGGTACGTTGATCATACCGACCAACGCCATCGGCACGATGCGAGCGGTCGCCACGTCGAAACACGGCACACTGACGCGCGTCAAGTCAGAAGGCCAGTCGTTCAGCGAAGCGCTCCGCTGCGAGATTGCCGCGCGCCCTGCCCACGCATGGGATATCCAGTTCCAGTTCCGCACCACGCGCCGCATCGAGAAGGGCGAGGTGCTCTGGGCACGTTTCTACGCGCGGACGATCTCGGCCAAGACCGAGAGCGGCGAGGGCCGAGTCTGCGCGATCTTCGAAAAAAACAGCCCTCCGAATGACAAGGCGCTGAGTCTCGACACCGACTTCGGACGCGAATGGAAAGAGTATTTCCTGCCGTTCAAGGCGCGCGAAACCTACGAGGCCGGGAAAGCGACCACCGGTTTCCATCTCGGGGCGCTGGAGCAGACGGTTGAGATCGCCGATTTCGAGGTGTACACGTTTGGCAAAGGCTTCGATATGAACCGCCTGCCGCGTACGCGCGTCTCCTATGCGGGGCAGGCCCTTGACGCGCCGTGGCGTGCGGACGCCAATGCCCGTATCGAGAAGCTGCGCAAAGGCGATCTCGCCATCACCGTAACCGATGCGGACGGAAAGGCCCTCCCCGGAGCAAAAGTGACCGTGGCCATGCAGCGCCATGCGTTCGGCTGGGGGTCCGCCGTGACCGTCAGGGGAATCCTGCAACAGGACGCGGACGGCGACACCTACCGAAAGGTCATCGAAAAACTCTACACCCGCGTTGTGTTCGAGAACGATCTCAAGTGGCAAAGCTGGGACAATCCTGCCAACCATGCGAAAATTCTTCAGGCCACCGATTGGCTGCGCGCGCGTAACATTGAGGTCCGCGGACACAACCTCATCTGGCCTTCGTGGAAAAACGCGCCACGGGATCTGCAAAATCTCAAAGACAACCCCGAAGCGCTGCGCCAGCGCATCGCCAGCCACATCACGAATGAGGTCAGCACCATGCGGGGCCGCCTCGTGGACTGGGATGTCATCAACGAACCGTATAACAACCATGATGTGATGACGATTTTGGGCGACAGCGAAATGATCGCGTGGTTCAAGCTCGCGCGCCAGTGCGACCCGGATGTGAGGCTGACGCTGAATGATTATGCGATCCTTTCCGCCGGTGGCATGGACAAAGCTCATCAGGATCACTTCGAGAAGACGCTGCGCTTCCTCAAGGACGGCGGCGCGCCGATCACCGGGCTCGGCATGCAGTCGCACTTCGGCGGCTCTGCCACGCCGCCTGAAAGGATGCTCGCGATCCTCGACCGTTTCGCAGCGCTGGGGCTCGACATCTCCATCACCGAGCACGACATCGACAGCGCCGACGAAACGTTCCAAGCCGAGTTCACGCGCGACTTCCTGACAACCGTCTTCAGCCACCCCTCCGTTGTCGCAATCCTGACATGGGGCTTCTGGGAAAACTCGCACTGGCGGCCGAACGCGGCCTACTACCGCAGCGACTGGTCGATCACCCCTGCCGGACAGGTCTGGCTAGACCTCGTGACCAAGAAGTGGTGGACAAACGTGTCGCTCGAAACCGCCGCAGACGGTACGGCGCACACGCGCGGCTTCCTCGGCGACTACGCGATCACCGTCACCCACAACGGCGTCTCCAAGACGCTCGCTACCAAGCTGACATCTCCAGGTGTGAAGATCAACGTTTCCCTTAAGAGAAACTAACGTCAGCCTTGATGCGCTGAGGAATCCGCGCTCGGCGCGGGTTCCGAAGTCGCATCCGAGGCTTGTTCGCCAATCATTCATAGTGCGTCCAGAGCCGGATGACCTTGACAGTCCTAATTATGGCGGGACGCGCGCTGTGGGAAGGCCCTCACGAGCCCACTACAAACGGATAAACCGGGCTTTCTCCTGTTCGTAGTGGCGCCGTGAGGCGCTTCTCGGTTGCTTTGCATTGTCTGTACTCCAGAGACAACGCGCCTCCACAAGTAGATAACAGAGCGTTCAATGTATCTTGTTTCTGTCTTCATTTCTTTCCCCATCTGCGCAGAGCCCAACGAATTGCGATTTATCTCTCGTGCCGAGCAGTATACGACGCTGCGGGTTCGGGGGAAAGCGACGAATCAGGGAAAATCCGCATGAGGGAGGGATCGCATCAGGGCTCGACAAGCGTGAAAAGGCAGAGTATTGTTTAACCCACGCTTTAAAGCTGGGTACGGGGGACACGTGCCTGCTTAAGCCAAAACAAACAAATGATCCAAGGAGAGTGTTGATGAACCTGCGTATGACGCTTGTCGGTTGTGTGTTGCTGGCCGGAACCCTGGCCCGCTGCGAAACTCCGGAAAAGGAGTTCTTTTTCAAGAATAACGACTCGGTCGTTTTTTTGGGTGACAGCATCACTGAGCAGAAGCTTTACACCACCTACATCGAAGCCTACATCCTGACTCGCTTCCCATCCAGCACATTCACCTTCCGTAACGTCGGCTGGGGCGGTGACACCGCGTGGCTGCGTAAACGGTTCGCCACGGACGAGAAGACGCTCTTCGCGGCCTCCAACTCGGTCCTCGATGAGATGGTCAGCAAGGCCGTTGGTGCAGGCCTCGCCCGCGACGTGCTGCCGCTCAAGCCCACGGCCGTGACCGTCGACTTCAGCATGAATGACCACGCCTACCAGGCCTTCCGCCCGGACATCTTCAGGGCGCATGTCCGCAGCCAAAAAGAAATCGGGGATGTGCTCAAGAAAAACGGGGCGCGCGTGGCCCTGCTGACAACCCAGCCGATCGAGGACAAGCGGCCTGACCCTGATAAGGACATCAGGAACCAGTCGCTGCGCATGTTCTCCGACGGCATTAGAGAGGTCGCAGCCAAAGAGGGCGCGACCTTCGTGGACCAGTTCGACCCCTATATGGCGATCATGATGAAGGCGCGCGCCGAGAAGCCCGACGCCCACATCGGCGGCGGCGACGCGGTCCACCCCGGCCCGGCCGGCCACACGATCATGGCCTGGGCAATTCTCAAGGGTCTGAACGCGCCCGCGCTGGTCTCCTGCGCCGGTTTTGACGTCTCGCACATGTTCAGGAGCAAGGTCGTCTGCGAAAAGCAGTGCGCCATCAGTCATGTGAAATTTTCTGACGGTGCGCTGAGCTTTGACCGTCTGGATAAGGCCCTGCCCATGCCGATCGACGTGAGAGCCGTCTCCGCGCTCCAACTCGCCCCGATTGCAGATGACCTCAACCGCTACATGCTGAAGGTTTCCGGGCTGAAGGCTGCCAGCTACGACGTGACCATCGATGGCCTGAAAGTCACGACACTCACAAAAGAAGAGCTGGAACAGGGCTTCAACCTCGCGAAAGTCGCCACGCCCGCTGCGCAGCAGGCCAAGCAGGTGCTCGACCTGGTCTTCAAGAAAAACAACGTTTATTTCGAACGCTGGCGCAAAGTCCAGCTGGCCGACGGCCCAGCGGAGAAACTGGCCGAGCTCGACAAGCAGATCGCCGATTTCGAGGCGCAGATCAATGCCGCCCGTCAGCCCAAGTCCGTGCATTTCCAAATCAAACCCGTCATCAACTAAGGTCTGTGAACCACATGAATACCAATCGTAGAACCTTCCTGAAGAGCGCGGCCATTGCGGGCATGCCCCTGATTCTTCCCTCCCACATCTGGGCCGCTGAGACCCAGCCGAACAGCCGCCCCAGCATCGGCTTCATCGGTATGGGCAAGCAAGCTCAAGGCCTGCTGAACAATTTTCTTTATCAAGACGTGCAAGTGCTCGCCGTCTGCGATGTGGACACCACGCGCCGCGATGCCGCAAAGAAAAAGGTGGACGAGTATTACGCGAAGAACCCCGCCAAAGGCACGGCGGACTGCAAGGCGTACGTTGATTTCCGCGACATCATCGCACGCAAAGACATTGATCTGGTGTGCATCGCCACACCAGATCACTGGCACGCGATCATTACCCTCGCGGCGCTCCGTGCGGGCAAAGATGTCTACTGCGAAAAGCCGCTGACGCACAACATCCACGAGGCGATCGAGGTGATGAAGGCCGTTGATGCCAACAAGCGCATCCTTCAGACCGGGTCGATGCAGCGCTCCAGCAAAGAGTTCCGCGTCGCTTGCGAATTGGTCCTGAACGGTGCCATCGGCAAGGTGCAGCGCGTCGAGTGCCAGTTCGGCGATCCGGGCAAACCGTATGACCTGAAAGAGGAGGCGATGGAGCCCGGCCTTGACTGGGACCAGTGGCTGGGGCCAGCGCAGAAGGTTGTCTACAACTCAGAGCTTAGCCCGCGCGGCATCCACAACCACTTCCCGCACTGGCGCAACTACCGCGAGTTCGGCGGCGGCATGGTGACGGACTGGGGTGCCCACCATCTCGACATCGCGCAGTGGGGCCTGGGCATGGATGACAGCGGACCGGTCGAGGTCCGTCCGCCCGAAAAGGCCGATGCCAAACGCGGAGCCATGCTGGTCTACGCGAACGGCATCACCGTGACCCACAAGGACGGGTTCGGCGTGGACTTCTTCGGCACCGAGGGCGAGGTGCAGGTCAACCGCGGCAAGTTCACCTTCACGCGCGACGGCAAGCAGATCTCCAAATTCACCAAGAAGGAAGACGGCTCATCGTGCGAGGCGCAGGTGGCGATGGCGGAGCGGCAGTTCTTGAAGGATGCCAAGACCAAGCTCTACGTCAGCAAGGGACACATTCCGGACTTCCTGAACTGCGTCAAGAGTCGGCAGAAACCCATCACCAGCGAGCAGGTCGGCGGACACTCCGCGATCTGCTGCCACCTGATGAACCAGTCCTATTACAACCACGCGAAAATCCTTTGGGACCCCGCCAAGCTCGCTTTCCGCGACGGCTCCGGCGACCCCAAATGGCTGACGCGCGAATACCGCGGTCCCTGGACCGTATAAATGGGTTCAGGATGCAGGGTCGGGGTTCAGGAGCAGACGTGGGGGTTAACGCCCTGCCTGAACCCTGAACCCCTTTTTTGTTGTTTCACGAACCGGGGATCACGCCATGGCAAACAACGCCCACACACGACGCGCGAAGGCTGGACTTCCTCCCGGCACTCTGATTCCCTTGGGCGAACAGCGCGTGGCTCACACAACCCTCACGCTGATTGAATACAACGCGGACAGTTTCAGCGAGCGCGTCCTGCCCAATACGGAGGCGTGCCGCGACCTGAAGAACACCTCCGCCGTCCACTGGCTGAACATCGAGGGCCTGCACGAGATCGAGGTGATCCAGCAGATCGGCGACATCTTCGGCATCCACCCGCTGGTGCTTGAAGACATCGCCACAACCGGACAGCGCCCGCGCATGGAGGATTACGGCGACTATATCCACATCGTGGTCAAGATGCTCTACCGCCGCGGTGTCGAAAGCCAGATCGTCGCGGAGCAGATCAGCCTGATTCTCGGACCTTTCGGCTTGATCACGTTCCAAGAGGTCGTGGGCGACATCTTCGATCCGATCCGCGAACGCATCCGCGCCACCAAAGGCCGTATCCGCAGCGCGGGCCCGGACTATCTGGCCTACCGCCTGCTGGACTCCATCATCGACAACTACTTTATCATCCTGGAAGATGTCAACGACCGCGTGGAGCTGATCCAGGAGCGCGTTGCGGATACGCCTGACCCCTCGATCATCCACGACATCCACCAGCTCAAGCGTGACATGATCTTTTTGCGCAAGACGCTCTGGCCCGTGCGTGAGGTCGTCAGCGGCTTGCAGAAATCCGACTCAAGCCTCGTCGACAAGTCCACGGAGATCTTCCTGCGCGACGCCTACGAGCACTCGGTCCAGGTGATCGACATGATCGAGACGATGCGCGACACGCTCTCCAGCGCTCTGGACATTTACCTGTCGAGCATGAGCAACCGCATGAACGAGATCATGCGCGTGCTGACCGTGATGTCCACCCTCTTCATCCCACTCACCTTTATCGTGGGCGTATACGGCATGAATTTCCAGCACATGCCGGAACTTGCCTGGCGCTACGGCTATGCGGGCGTCTGGGGTGTAATGATCGTGACCGTCGTCGGCATGTTCATCTACTTCCGCCGCCAGAAGTGGTTCTGACCCTCCCTCATTCCGAGGTGCCAGCCATGGTCTCACCACAACACGATGATGGTGTTTTTCGCCAGGTCATTCTGATCGAGCGCGTCGAGGACGCGTCCGAGCTGAGCATCCATGTAGCTGACAGCCGCGTGATAGCCATGGATCAGATGGCGCGTCTGGGCATCATGAAGGCTGTACCCCGCAAAGCTTCGCCAATGTTGTTTCTATACCAGTCCGGTTGTTAAGAATGTGGTGGCCGGACGTTCACGGAACCACATCCTTGCCCGGAACAAGACTCTCGCAGTGAGCCGACTCCTCTGCCCCCAAGTCGCGGCTCAGCAAGTCCCGGAGGCACTCTTCCAGAGCGGATACTGTGACACCGTTGGCCGGGCTCACGATGCTTTTAAGAATCCATTCGGCAATCTCGCTCTCCTGATAACGGTCAAAGTTTTCGACGGCGGTCTCCGCTCTTTTCGCCTCTGCCTCGTCCGTAAACCCGCACAGGACGAAGGACAGCAAGGCTTCCCTGCCCGCCTCCGACAGCGGACATAAAACGATTTTCAACCACTGATGGTTCATCTCGACCGTCCCTAACACATTAAGGGCGCAGGCCAACATCTTACGGTTTGGTGACTTTCCGGCAGCATTTTCGCCGTTATTGGGCAGGTTTCCGCTGAATAGGGTTTGATGACTTCGCATGGGCTTCTCCTGATTCCTTTTCTTGTCTGGCGCACATAATACGGCAGTCATACGGACATTGAGTGTCTGTCAAAAAAATGTTACTCTCTATTTTCGGGCACGGACACTCCCTGTCTGTCCGGCCCGCTAAAGTGGAGGACATGCAAATGGAAAGAACCAAGTCTCAATACGCGCGCCTGATCGAATTGGACCGAAAGATCCGGGACGGCGGGTGCCCAAACTGCCTCACGTTCGCGGACGACTGGGGCGTGTCGCAGAAGACCGTCCAGCGAGACATCGATTTTCTGCGGGATCAGTGCGGGGCGCCGGTTGCCTACGACAGGGAACGGAAAGGTTTTTACTACGAGGACAAGTCTTGGTGGCTGCCCTCGGTGGCGCTGAGCGAGGGAGAACTTCTGGCTGTGCTGCTGGCCGCCCGGATGGCGGAGCAGTACCGCGGGAGCCCTGTAGCCAAGCAGATCGAGCGTGTGTTCGGAAAACTTGCCGAACTCCTGCCTGACAAGGTCTCGATCAATCCAGCCCTGCTGTATACCCGTTTCACATTCACGGCACCGCCCGCCAAACCGGTCTCCGAGGCTGTCTGGACAACGGTGGTGAGGGGGCTGCTCGGGCAGCGGACCTTGCGCCTCGTCTACCGCACGTTCGACACCGCCGTGTCCGAGCAAGGCAAGGAATCCCGAATCGACCCTTACCACATCGCCAACTTGCAGGGGGAGTGGTACCTGTTCGGCGTGCATCACGGGCACACGGATGTGCGCCAGTTCTCAATGGCCCGGATCGGCAAGGCAACCCTGACCGAACAGCGCTTCGACATGCCAGTCGGCTTTGACCCCGTGAAGCTGCTGACAGGGACCTTCGGCCGGTATGCTGACGGCAAGCCGCAGACTGTCCGACTGCTGTTCGACAAGGAGGTCGCCACCTGGATAACGGAACGGGAATGGCACCCGGAGCA